>JAHITL010000048.1 GCA_018817545.1 Patescibacteria group bacterium | reverse complement strand
TTATTTTTTCTTTTTTAAAAAAATTATCTTTAAAATCATTTAATAAATCTCGAAAATAATTAAACTCTATTCCTTCTTTTTTCCCTTTATATTCATTAAAAATTTCTTTTAAAATTTTATAGAACACGCTTTCGTCAATTTCTATTTCCCCTTTTTCTAAATCAGCTTTTTCAGGAATTGGAAGTGTTGGAACTGTAGGTTCTTCTGGTTTTTCAATTTTTGTTTTTAATGCCACTTCTTTTACTGGTATTTTAAGGACTCTTTTTGAGTTTCTTTCTTTTTTCCTTTCGTCTGATACTTTTTTTTGTTCTGCATTCTCTTTATAATCTTCCGGATTAAGATCATTAAAACCTTTTTTTGGTTTTTTGGTTTTTTGGCCAATACCTTCTATTGTCAAAACATCTTTTTTTGCCATAAATTTTATTTAAAATAAAAATTATTATTTATTCAATATAGCAATTTATAATTTTTTTATTTGTATTTAGAAATTTAGTCTTTGAAATTTTGGAAACTATTAATTCTTGCTTTCATAAAGCTGGTTTATAAGTGTTTTTATTATTTTACCACTAATTACATATTTGTAAAGTAAAAGTTTTGCAACTGCTCACTAACCCCTTCTGTCGTAGTAATGTGATAATGTCATAGTGTAGTAATATAAAAATGTCATTCTCGCAGAATCCTTTCCTTTTTTGTCATTCCCCCCGCAACTTGCGGGGGGGGAATCCAGGAGTAAACCGCACAATCACCATCTACAGCATATCCAAAAATAAATCACGCCAAGTTCTGTTTCCTTTTTCTATTAGTTTTATTTTCCATTCTCTATTCCATTTTTTCATCTGTTTTTCTCTTAACATCTTGAATATAAGGAAGGCTCGCGGGAATAACATTTTACACGGCGACATTTTATGTGATCAGTGAGTAGTTACACTTATTTCTTTTTTACTTAACGGGTCTTTATAAATTCTTTTCCTAATTTTTCCATCTTTTCTGCTCCTTTTTCTGTTGCGTCATCATAACCAATTAAATGCAATAATCCATGAACTAAAATAAAAATTAATTCTTGTTGAATAGTGTTTTCAGCTTGTTTTGCCTGTCTTATAATTTGTTCGTAATTAATAATTATTTCACCTAAAAAATTTTTATTATCAACATCTTGCATAGAAAAAGATAAAACATCAGTAGGTTTATCTATGCCTCGATAAGTTTTATTTAATTTTTTACTAACTAAATCATTTACAAAAGCTATGGAAACTTCTTTTTTATTTAAATTATAAAATTGCAAAAATAATTCAGTTGTTTTTTTGATTAATGTTAAATTTATTTTTTTTTTAGTCTGATTATTAACTTCAACTAACATAAGTATTAGCTTGTAGCTTATTAAAAAAACTCCTAATTCCTGGTTCCTACTTCCTAATTCCAAATTTTAAACGACTTAATCATTGCTTTAAAAAGATTTGGATAATTTAATGTATTTGAAGATGCTGGATTATAAGTAATAATAAAAATATATTTTTTATTTGAATCAACTAAATAGACAGTCAAGCCATCTTGACTAGTAATTCCGCTCCAACCCTCATTAACAATTAAATTATTTTGATTAATATCTACTATATTAAATTGCTGTTTATACCAATCTTCTATCAATTGTTTCTCTTTATTATTTTGAGTAATTACTTGAATAAAACTACCATCTTCTGCTTTAAATACCACTGAATCATCTCCTCCGCTAGTAGTCTGTTCCCAAGTTGATGGATATAATAAATTGTACTTATAAGTTTTATTATTATAAATTTGCAAATTAGAATTAGTTGATAAAGCCCCTGCTCCTGAAGGATTATAACCATTTAAAACTTCTTTAAAATCATTATAACCATCATTATCAGTGTCAAAAACAGTTGAATTAGATCCAAAAACCTTTTCTTCTTTATCTGCCAATTCATCACCATCACTATCAATACCAACAGATAAATCGGCTGGTTGATTAATAATATCCTCAGTAGAAGTTGCTGTAGAAGTAGCGATAGTAGAAGAAGCTGTAGAAGTAGCAATCAAATCTATACTAGGCAAAATAGGCGTAGTAGTAGCTATTTTTTCTGGCTCTTTAATTGGCTCTATCGCAGGAGTTGAAGTTGTAACAGAAGATTGAATTTGGTTTTTAGGTTGCTTGTAAAAGAAAAAATAATAAAACAAACCAGAAATAATAATTAAAAAAACAATTCCAGCAGCCATGATAATGACTCCTGTTTTTTTAGCTTGCCCAACCTTAATATGGCTTGAACGAAAACGTTCTGGCATGGCATAAATAGTTACATCATCGCCTAACTTTGTCTCTTCTTCTTGAATAGGCAATAAATCCTCTAACAATTGCTCAGCTTCTTTATTAATTTTTGGCTTAGAAATATTAAACATAAGACTAGAATTAGGAACTAGGAATAATGAATTAGGAACTTTACAAACTTTACAAACTTTATGGACTTTCAACTTTATGAACTTCTTACAACTTTCCTGCTCCATTTGGATTATAGCCATTTTTTACTTCATCACCGTCTTTATAACCATCA
>JAHITL010000047.1 GCA_018817545.1 Patescibacteria group bacterium | reverse complement strand
TCACGACTAATAGTACTTGTATGTCGTTTTAATGTTTTGGCAATGTATTGAAAAGAACTTTTTTGGGCAAGCATCCGACTAATTTCTTCGCGTTCGCCCATATTTAATCGCTTGTATTTGTTCATAAAATCTAAAGCTTAGCATTTTTAGCATAAAATGCCAAAAATATTGCGTTAGATTCTGGAGACAAAGTTATGATAATGAAAAAATTAATAAAATACAATTCGCAATTTAAAAAAATTTCTTTCCCCCAAAATTAAAATACGGTTCGCACCGATGTTTTTCGGGTTCTTTTGCGGTTTTGAGCGGTGCAGCTCCGCTGACAATTTCAAGTTTTTCTTTGACGGCAGAATTCTTTGAAAAATTTAGAGTCCCTGATTTTTAGATTGGCAAGTACGCTGAATTAGTTCGTCTCGAAGTTGTTCGCCGACTGCCATAGAAACTGCAGGCAATATTCCCTCTGCACCACCGCCCATTGCGCTCGCTCCAGCAGTTTGGATATTGAGATCAGAAAGACCAAGAATGCGAGCCAAGATACCACGGTTGATGTTAATGTTTTGAATTCGGTCGTAAGGAATAGTGACATATTTTTTATAAATGACACCTAATTCTTTACGAAATCCATTATCAAGGAGTTCATAGCGATAAAAGTGGTAAGTGAGTTTAGCCCAAACAAAACACAATACGAGAAATGCGGGAATGATAACCCACAACCAATTCAGAAGGCCAAATGGAAATTCACTGCCGTTATTAAAGCTTTCGTCAAAAAAATCACCTAAAATTCCCAAACCCACAATACTCAAAAATATTATCGGTATGAACGACCGCAAAACAAAACTAAAAAAGAAAAACCAGACTGCTTTTGGATCAAGTTGTTTCATAATTTATAAATTTAATAATTTTAATAAATAGAAAAGCCGACCAACTTTTCTTTAACTTATTATAACACATAATTATCTATTTATGATTAAAAGGATTAAAAAATTTTATTCCCCCAAAATTAAAAATGGTTCGAGCCGATGTTTTTCTTTGGGTTCTTTGGCAGTTTTGAAATCTTGTGGCGAAGCCGCTCCGAATTCGCGAAGGTTTCTCGCCGAAATGCGTTCGAACTAATTCAAGAATACTGCATCATTGAGGAAATTGCAAGTTTTTGTATGAGGTCACCATGTTTTGGACTTTAAGACCAAATTATTGAGGGACCGTTTATAAAATTGTGTCTGGCAGTTTCTTGTTTTTAATAATTTTTTTAAAATATTTATAATTTGCAACTGGATACTTCATATAATTTTTCTCTTCAAACTCTTTAATAACCATTTCCTTTATTAATTTCTGAATTATTTATATTTTCCAGATATTTATTTTTTTCCATACTCATCAACCTCGATTGTTATTGCTACAAACTTGTCCATTGATAATGAATCTAGATTTTTTCTCAAACTCTCAATGCTTTTTTCCAAGATTTTTGTTTTTTTGTTATTTTTGTTTTTCATAATGGTTTATGTTTTACCATTAGACACAATTTTGTGTAGGGTCCCGAAAAATCGGGCTTCGATTTAATTTAATTGCTTCGTTTCATAATTATGAATTATAGGACTTTTGAAAGAGATCTAATGCCAAATCTCATCTCTACACTCTACTATTTTTTAGAAAAAATCGCTTAATTAATTTAATACAAAAACCCAGTAGATTCTCTCATACTGGAGTTTGGGGAATGAATGCGGGCGGGTCTTGCGTTTTGGATTTCGGCGACAAAAATTATTAAGAGTTAATTTCTTTTTGAGGAAAGTAATCCTCGATTACTTTTTTAGCTAAAGTTTGGAAACGATCCATTCCTGCTTTAGCTTCAGGAGATTTTCTTAAAACTTTTCTTTCCAAAAAACCAACATCTTCATCGGGAGTTTTCTTGTTAAGACCTTGTTCTTCTCTCCATTTCCACAAGGCTTCTGTAGGGTCTTTACCTTTGTAGTATACAATTTTTGACGGACGCTTATCAGGATTTTTAGTAAAATAATCTTCCCAGAATTCTTTGGAAGATATTGAGTTTTTCGCTTCACCATAAAGTATTCCACGCTTTCGCAGAGAATTTTTTATAGATTCTTCAGATTGATTTAGATACTCTGCTTTTAGGTCTCTTTCCTCTTCTCCTGAAAATTTTGAGACATATAAACTAGGTAAAAAATTATAATCTAAAATTGCGCGTTGAATACGACGGTCAGTAATACCAAACTCCTGTTCAAGCTGTAAGCGAAAAGGCTCTAATTTTTTTCTAGCTTCTATATTGTGTGAATAGATATTTCCGTCAGTCCAGTCTTGGTTAAATTTTCCAAGTATTTCCCTAGCTTGTGTTGCGAATTCAAAAAATTTGTATGACTCAATAACTTTTTGAATTGAACCAATCAACTCTTGATTGACTACAGGACTTTTATTTTCATCTAGCTCATAACGCGAGCCACTATTTCTATCAACTCTCGTTTCCTCTGGAATAAAAACCAGTCCTGCGTTCAAGTCCATACCTTTTTCTTCATTCGCCCAAACCCACTGGTCGTTCCAATATCCACCGCCACTCTTATTTAATTGACCACTGAAATAATACTGTGAAGCAATGTAAGCGGAGGGATAAGCAACAAAAATTTCATTTCCTTTTTCTGAACCATAATAACCGTCAGCGACTTCTTCTGTAGCGAAATGCACAGCCATTCTGTCTACATAACTTCCTGGCTCACCTTGTGTGTCTGGATTAGTAAAATCCCGTAAATGAGCGAAGGCATCTTCTTTGTTTTTAAAATTTTTGAGATGAAGGAATCTTACGATAGCTTGTTCTTTCTCGCCCTCGACAAGATAAACGCCCAGAGGCGAGCGCAAACGCCCGTCCTCAACCATTTTTATAAAGCCGTCAGCATATGCTCCTTCACCGGCAGTGTGATACATAAGTTCAATATGGTCTCTAATCCCTTGCCTTGTAACATGAGCAACCATTTCGCGAGGAAATCTTTTGAGTAGAAGAACATAATATTCAAGCGAGAGTGAGGCTAAATTTTCCTCGGAAAAATATTTCGTAATGTCTTCTTCTGTATACTCACTGTTTGTCCATTTTTCTTTTTGTCCTTTATAGAAATTGCCCAACATTCTTTTTGCTTCTTGTAATGCTGGTGGTGTTTCTTCTGATTCCAATTTTTCAAAAATTCCTTGTTGTTCGGCAATTTCTATATTTTGTTGCTGTTTCAATTCTTCGTATGTCCTTTGTCCACCAATAACATCAGCTCGGAGTTTTCTTAGTTGAAAATAATTTAATATTTTTCCGAGTTGGGAAGTTGAAAGTTCAGTAATTTCATTTTCTAGCTTGCCGATTGTTTCTAGCTGTTCAGCCAAAACTCGCTCGCGTTCGCCAGTGTTTTGTTGCAATTCTCCTTGTCTTTTCGTTTGAACTCTTTTTTTAGTAAAATGTTCCGCACGCTCAGCTTTAATCGCTTGAGCGGTTTGTTGCCGCTCCTCCGGTGACTCTTCCTTAGAGAACTCTTTTATAAATTGTGGGGGCTTTTCCATAATTGCATTTTAGCGGATTTTTAGTTTTTTATCAATCATTGCACTGGGGCATAATACAGTTGACAGTGGATTGAACTTTGAAAACAATGAAAATGTTGAAAATTGTAGATAATAATGTTTGGCTAGATGGTTAAAAATAATCATTTAAAACATATGAAAAATACGGCAGAAAGAGAATTAAATCCAAAGAGTTATCACTTCTCACATTTAGTGCAAAAAAAAATCAAAAGACAAATCAAAACAAAAATTAATGCAATTTATTGATGTAAAATTAAACAAAACGGTTGGAATTATTAAAGCTAAAAACGAATTAATTAACTGTCAACTATGTTCAACAGCTTGAACACCTTTTTTAATATTGTTTAGGTGCTCGGCCAATTCTTTTTATAATACGCGGATATTTTTTTTTGGCATCCTTCTTGTTAACAATAACTAATTTTACAATAAATTTCCAGTTGTCTCCATAATCAAATAAAAATATCATCTTGTCATTGATATTTTGCCAAACTTCATTGATTTTTGTTTTTTTTACATTGCCAGCACCAGTTGGTTCTATGTCCTCCATTCCTTCTTCTATTAAATCAGTAAAAAGTTCATATTTCTTTTTAGAGTCAAAATAATTATCCGCAATTTTATTAAAGAAACCGAAACAATGATCAAAATCGAAGTTATATGATTTAATAATTGTTTTAGCTAATTTGTATAAACTACTATTTTCTAAAATCTCAATCTCTCGTAAAATTTTCGGATTACAGAGTAAAGTTATTTCAAAAATATAAGTTTTCATATTTATTATTTTTTTTAATTTTATTTTTTAATCGACCCTTGATAAAATTACTTGTAAATATTTAATAGCTTTTAACTTTTAATTTTGCTTGTTTATCTTTTATCATTAATTTAATATTAGGAATAAACATTGGCGTTCTGCTTCTGTAATTTATATATTTTTCATGAAATTTTTTTTCTAATTCTTTTTCTTCTCTTTTACATTGAATAAAAACAAAAAGAAATAATATAATACCAGCTAAAACTATACTAATTTTGTTTAAAATTAATCCAATTCCTATTATTGTAAAAATTAATCCTGAATACATTGGATCTCGTATATATTTATATATACCATTTTCTTTTAAAGTATTTGATAGTCCTGTTGCTGCCATGGGACCTAAAAAATAAAGCCCAAGAATAAAAAGTGGTGAAAAAATAATGATAAATATTATTCCAAAAGAAAAAAACAATAGTGGCGAAATTATTTTTAAAACATCTGTTAATTCAACCATCTTTAATTTATCGGAAATAAAAATAGACAAAATAAAAGATAATACAATTCCTGTACCCATAAATATCTGGGGACTAAATAAGATAAATTTTATATTCTTTATATTCACAATGTTTGTTTTTAATATTTTTATTAAAAATGTTATATAAATTCTGGTGTCAAAGTAATATTAAAAATTACGTATTTGGGCATTGAATTTTTTTCTTCAAACTCTCAATGCTTTTTTCCAAGATTTTTGTTTTTTTGTTATTTTTGTTTTTCATAATGGTTTATGTTTTACCATTAGACACAATTTTGTGAAGGGTCCCAAATAAATATTTCATACCTATAATTTTAATAACCAACCACTGAAGGCAAAACAAAAGTCAAGAGAAGCAAAATAATAATAATGATAAAGACGATTCTTTTAATTTTGTCAGACATAATTATATCAATAGTATAATAATCTTTGTCTCCAGAATCTAACGCAATATTTTTGGCATTTTATGCTAAAAATGTTAAGCTTTAGATTTTATGAACAAATACAAGCGATTAAATATGGGCGAACGCGAAGAAATTAGTCGGATGCTTGCCCAAAAAAGTTCTT
>JAHITL010000046.1 GCA_018817545.1 Patescibacteria group bacterium | reverse complement strand
GAAGACAATTCTTTTAACTCAATAATTAGCAAATCCTTTTCTTTTAATGTTTCCTCAGCAAACTCCTTACTAGCAACTTCAAGTAAGCCAGCAACTATCTTTTTATTTTTATCTAACGCTTTATATTTAAAAGTTGACATAAAAAAATTAAAATAAGATAAGTAAGATAAATAAGAAATAAAAAATAAGAAATTAATTATTTTTCTTTTTGTCTTTTAAGAAAACCTATATAACCATTAATAACTAGTTCAACCTCTCTACCTTCATTATATAAATTATTAAATTCCTCTTTTGTTATATAATCTGTGTCAAGTGCAACATAAAGTTGATCTAAAACTTCATTAATAGAACCCCTAGCAATACGACAAAATTGAATATTCTCTTGAAAATTATACCTACCATATCCTTCCGCAATATTTGAATGAATTGAAATTGCTGCTCTTCTAATTTGCGATGTTAAACAATATAATTCTTCTTTCGGAAAATACTTAGAAACAAAATAAATATTTTTTCTAAAATTTTTAGCTAATTGCCACGCTTTTACATCTTCAAAACTATGTTTTTTAAAACTTTCATTATACATCTTATTTATCTTACTTTAACTCACATCTTCCTGTCTTATTTTTCCCGACGCTAATAATTGCTCAAGTGATTTTTTTAGACTAACCATACCCTCGCTACGGGAAGTTTGCATAATACTTTCTATTTGATAAAATCTGCCTTCTCTAATTAACGATTTAACTGCTGAATTATTTAATAAAACCTCCGTTGCTAAAACTAATCCTCCACCAATCTGAGGCACTAATTTTTGAATAACAACTCCAAACAAAACATCAGTTAAACTATGACGAGCTGCTTCAATGGAAGTATTTTTACCAACAGCTCCTAATATTTTTTCAACTATCTTTGTTGAATTATTTCCATTAAACTCTAAAATTACCATACAATTACCTGCAGACAATTCTAAAATTAATGGCATTGCTAAAATAAATTCTTCTTCTTCATCTATCTCACTTATATATATTAAATCAACATCCTCTTTTAAGCAATAATTTAATCCTTGAGAAAAAGTTTTAACATCATATCCAATTTGCCTTTGAGTAATAAGACTTTTTTTATTAGTAAACAAAAATTCAATTGGATCTTCCAGTGTAACAATATTTTTACTTTCCCTTTTATTTATTTCTTCTATGACAGACGCAATTGTTGTAGTCCTTCCAGAACTATGAGATCCTGCAACAATTAACAAACCGAACTTAGTTTTAATAAAATCATTAATAATACTAGGCAACATTAAATCAGCCATAGTTTTTATAATAATTGGAATATAATGAAAAGTTATTGCAAGCAAATTTTTTTGATAAAAAATACTTATTCTAAAACGAAAATTATTAGCTAACTCTTTTACTAAAACAATCTCTCTATTTTCTTTTAATTTAACTATTTCGTCTTGACTAAGAATTATTTCAACAATTCTATTTAATAACTCACTAGTAATAATATCCTCACCATCCAAAATAGCAAGTTGATCGCCTATTCTTGCCATAGGCAAACTCCCAACAACTAAATGTAAGTCAGAAGTATTATTTTTAGCAGCTTCTGTTAAAATTCTGTTTAAAAAGATTGAAGGAATTTCCATAGAATTAAAATAAAAAAAATAAGAATTAAAATAAGAGAAATAAGATAAATAAGAATTAAAATAAGAAAAATAAGAAAAATAAGAGAAATAAGAGAAATAAGAAAAATACAAGAAGGCGAAAAAGCAAGAAGGCAAGAGCTCAAGAAATCAAGAAAGCAAGAAAACAAGAAAGCAAAAAAGCAAGAAAATGCGAGAAAATAAAAGAAATTATACAATATATTTTTTTATTTTTTCTACAACCTCTGATGGCATAAAGTGAGCTTTAATTAAATAATCAACCGCTCCTAATGCCGTTGCCTGCTCTATCTGGCTTTGCTGACTCAAATTAGTTAATAAAATTACTGGAATTCTAAATGTTTGAGAATTAGCCTTTAATTGCTTTAAAACTTCAAATCCATCCATTTTAGGCAAACCAACATCCAATAAAATAATATCTGGCAATTCACTAATGGCTAATTTAATTCCTTTTTCTCCATCATCTGCAGTAACAACTACAAAATTTTCTAGCTCAAACTTAGCCAAATACATACTAACCAAAAACCCATCATCTTCAATTAACAAAATTTTAACTTTTTGTTCTAACATAT
>JAHITL010000045.1 GCA_018817545.1 Patescibacteria group bacterium | reverse complement strand
TTTTAGGATACTCTCATTTCATGCCAATCTTAACTTTTAACTTTCATCTTACATCTTTAAACAACATTTTTGCTTCTTCCCAAAGTGCCTGATTATTATTTTTCTCTTTTTCCCAATACCACCATTCAACTCCCCAAAGATAAAATTGACGAAAACCTGTTTTGCTAGAAAAATCTATTATATCCCTAAATTTTTCTAAATTCATAGTACGCTCTCGCTCAGCTTGAGTCAAGTTCTGATAAGGGCTTTTTCCCCAAGGCTCAGCCTGAAGTTCAATAACAATCCATTCCTTAGGATGAGCAAAAATTCCAGCTAAATTCTTTTTTAAACGAAAAAAAGCTGGTGTAATTGGATAATCAATATAATTTTTAAACAATTTAGAATAAGTATGTAAATATATAGATGTACCGAAAATATCTGCGCGCATAGCAGATGACACCCACAAAGAGAGTTCACCAGAATCAGTTACCATAATTGGCCTACTATCTAAACTTTTTGCTAAAGCAATTTCTTGATCTAAAAATTTACTATTTAAAGTTGGGCAACTGCCAAAATGAGATAAAAACGGTTCATTTTCAATTTGCCAAATTTTAATTGATTGCTTATTTTTATATCTTTCAATAACATTTTTAACATAAACCAATATAGCCTCTTCTCTCTGTTCTTTTGTAATATTATTAACCCACTCAGGAAAATGACATTCTGGCCAACGTGGTAAACGACCTCCAACTGCTAAAATTACTTCTGCATGAGCTTTCTCTGCTTGTTCAATCTGCCAATCCATATCATCCCAAAAATATTGATTTTTAGAAATTTCAATTTCATTCCAATAAGCTGGTAAACGAATTTTTTTTACTTTTAAATCATTAAATATATCCAAATAAACTTTTTGCCAATCAAGCCCTAAATTTTGCGCTTGCTTTTTAGAAAAAGTTAAGCCATATTCTAATTCTTTTTTATCATAAATATGTCCTCTGCTAAAAATAAAAATAAGAAGAAAAATAATAACTAAAGAGATAAATATTTTAAAAACAATCTTCATAAGAGTATAAATGTTAAGAACTATAAGCCAACAAAATTATATCCTGATTCCTAATTCCTGATTCCTAATTCCTAATTATCACTGATGAGTCGCTGAAAGAATTTGACTAATAACAAGTTTAGAAATAGCAAAAGAAGCTAAAATTATTATTAAACCAATAACAGCTCTCGTAATTGTTTCCGTTGCTTTGGTAACTTTCTCTTCTTCTCCTCCTGCTGTCATCCAGTTAAAACCAGCGTAAAGAATTAAAATCAAAAAAATAATCCCCAACAAACCCAAAACTATATTAACAGTAGTTGCAACAACTATAATTGCTTTACTTGGTTGGCTTTTATCTTGCCCATAAACTGCGCCGACCTTGTCTAATCCACCGACGCTAACTTTATCCAACCAATTTACTGCATTAGCATTGCTAATAAAAGAAAAATTAATCATTGAAAACACAATAAACAACAATAAAATAAAACTTGCAGAATGTTTTAGGGTCTGTCGCCGAATACCCCGCATTTGCGGGGGATTCGGCGACAGACCCTTTAGAATCTTTTTAAAATCAGAAAAATAATACTTAGTCATTTTCATATTTTTTATGTTATAGTTAAGTAAGTTAAAAGTCAAAAGTATTTTTGTAATTATTATACCTAAAAGCAACAAAAAAAACAATAAAACTTATGCAACTTGCTACTAAAATCGCTCACAATACTATTATTCAAATAATTGGTAAAGGCATTGCTACTTTTTTGGGTCTAATAACAATAGCCATTATGACTCGTCAACTTGATCAAGTCGGTTTTGGTCAATATACAACAATTATAACTTTTTTATCTTTTTTTGGCGTAATTGCAGATTTAGGGCTTACTTTAGTAACAACGCAAATGATTAGTGACCCAAAAATAGATCAAAATAAAATTTTAAGCAATCTTTTTAGTCTTCGTTTAATCTCCGCAATTATCTTTTTAGGATTAGCCCCATTAATAGTTCTTTTTTTTCCATACGATCCTTTAATAAAAATGGGAGTAATTATTGCCTCTCTTTCTTTTTTCTTTACTGCTTTAAATCAAATTCTTGTAGGAATTTTTCAAAAACATTTGCAAATGATAGTTGTTTCTTTAGCAGAAGTAATCAGCAGATTAGCTTTGTTAATCGGAGTTATTTTAGCTGTCTATTTTAACTATGGGTTAATTGGTATTATGATAGCAACTGTAATAAGTAGTATTATTAGTTTTATTATTCATTATTATCCATCTCGTCGTTACGCTAAAATTAAACTAGAAATAGACATTAATGTTTGGCTGTTAATTTTCCAAAGATCTTGGCCGTTAGCTGTTACAATAACATTTAATTTAATTTACTTAAGGACAGATACTTTAATTTTATCTTTATTAAAAACTCAAGCAGAAGTTGGAATCTATGGCGCTGCTTATAAAGTAATTGATATTTTAACAACACTACCTTTTATGTTTGCCGGCATTATTCTACCTATTTTAGCAGCCAGCTGGATAACTAAAGATACAAAACGTTTCAAAAACATTCTACAAAAATCATTTGACCTCTCAATCATTGCTGCCATTCCTATACTTTTAGGTACTCAGCTGGTTGCTCAACCATTGATGATATTAATAGCTGGCTCAAGTTTTGCTTTATCAGGAGAAATTCTTAAAATTTTAATTTTAGCTTCAGCTATTATTTTCTTTAGCTGTCTATTTGCTCACGGAATTATTGCCATTAATAAGCAAAAAGAATTAATTACTATTTATATATTTACAGCAATTACTGCCTTGATAGGATATTTAATTTTTATTCCTAAATATTCTTATTTTGGCGCCGCATGGGTAACTGTTTATAGCGAATTAGTTATCGCTCTATTCTCTTGCTATTTACTTGCTAAATTTACTGAATTTAAGCCAAATTTAGCAATTTTATTAAAATCTTTATTAGCCTCTCTGATTATGTTTATTGCAATTTTTCTTTTATTAACTAAATTAAATTTATTATTAATTTTAGTAATAGCAATGATTGTTTATTTTGTTTCTCTTTATTTTTTAGGAGGAATAACAAAACAAGATATCGCATTAGCAGGAATTAGGAACTAAAAGTGTGCCCCCCCCTAATTCCTGATTCCTAATTCCTAATTCCTATTTTATGACAAAAAATATCCTTTTAATTAATTCTGGTGAAGAAAAAATGAAACTTCTTTTTGATTTATTTTCTGAATTAAGCCAAAAAGAATATTGTTTTTACCTTTTATCCTCTAAAAAACCTTTATTTGAACAATTTCAAGAAAAAAAATGGTCAGCAAAAAAAATTAATTTAGGACCAACAATAAAAAACAAACTTTATTTATTTATTTTTATTTTATTGTTACCTTGGCTATATTGTAAGCTCTTGATAATATTGCTTAATTACAAATTTAGTAAAAAAATTACAACAATAATCCTTTTTAACTGGTCAGAAAAAATTTTAGCAACTCCTTTGGCTAAAATTATTGGATTAAAAATTATTTGGATAGAAAATCCTAATTGTCGTTATAAGCAATTAAAAATTAAAAATTTTTATAAATTATTAGCTAACTTTGCCACTTTAGTTGTATTTAACAACGACAACAAAACTCAACTCAAAAATTTTGGTTTTAAAGAAAAAAATATTTTGCTTATTCATCCAGCAATTAAATTTAATCTATACCAAGAAAATATTTTCAACAATCTTGCTCAAACAAATGGAAAAAATTTTCACAATAAATATTTTACAATCGGCACTATTGCTAATTTTAAACAAAAACAAAAAATTGAAACACTGCTTCAAGCTATTAAAATTTGCTTGCCTGTTGTTCCTAATTTACAATTAATTATTGTTGGAAATAGTCTTGAAAGAAAAAGTTTAAGTTGGCTGGCTAAAAAAATGGAGATTGATTCTTTAGTTTGGTTTATTGACGAACAAACTCAAATCAAAAAATGGCTAGATAGTTTTAATGTTTATATAGTAACTGCTGAATTGCCAGAGCTTGAAGATTACTATAATATACTTGGAGCAATGGCTTCTAGCTTACCAATAATCGGACCGCTTAATGTTGGTTTAGAAGAAATCATTTTAGAAAATAAAACAGGCTCACTAATTGCCAGTGGTAACAGTGAAATACTTGCCAATCAAATTATAAAATTGCACGAAGACAAAAAATTATGCCAACAACTTGGCGTTAATGGACGAGAACGAATCCAACAGCTCTTTACTTTAGATAAAATTGTTGATAGGTTTGATGCACTATTATGAGAATATAGAATTTTTTAATTTTTAATTTTTCACCGCAAAAGCGGGACAGGTAATTTTATAAATAATTTTTAATATCTTAATTTTTAAATTAGAAATTATTTAAAAATTACAAAATTAAAAATTGATTAAGAATTAGAAATTTTATTTTTGTAGCTCCAAAAAGCTAACAACTATAAGCTATTATTTTATATGCCAATAATTATTACCGAAGAACAAGCTAAACAAAGATTGGATAAATTTTTATCTGACAACAAAGATAAAAATAAACAACTGTTTTCACGCCAACAAATACAAAAATTAATTAAACAAGGCTTAATAACTGTTAATAATCAGACGTCTAAGCCACATTATTTAATTAAAGAAAAAGATTTAATAATAATTGATGATAATTGGGAATTATTATCTAAAGAAAAAACAATAATTACTCAACCAATAAAAATACTACCTGAGCCATTAAATATATTAGCAGAAACTGAAGAATATTTAGTTATTAACAAACCTGCTGGACTTATTGTGCATGGAGGAACCAAAGGAGCTATTACGTTAGCTGATATTTTAATTGATCAATATCCAAAAATAAAAAAAATTGGTGATGATCCTGATAGACCTGGCATTGTTCATCGCCTAGACAAAGAAGTAAGTGGCTTAATGGTTATTGCAAAAACACAAGATTCTTTTGATAATATAAAAAAACAATTCAAACAAAGAAAAGTTATTAAAAAATATACTACTTTAGTTTATGGACAAATTAGTCTTGAAGATAGTACAATTTCTTTTCCTATTAAAAGAGCTCCTGATGGTTTTAAAATGATAGCCCTACCAATAACTAAAAAAGGACAACTCAATCAAGATGGACGATCAGCTATGACTGAATTTTCTATTTTAAAAAGATTTATCAACTATACTTTACTAAAAATTAAAATAAAAACAGGCCGAACACACCAAATCAGAGTTCATATGTCAGCCTACGATCATCCAATTGTTGGCGATAATATTTATAGTAAAGCTAAAACTCGTGCACAAAACAATAAATTTAATTTAGACAGAGTTTTTTTAGTTGCTGATGAATTGTCTTTTGTTGATCTATCTGGCAACGAACAAAAATTCACCATTAATTTACCAAATAAACTAAAAGACTTATTAGAAAAAATAAAATAAAGTTCTTATTAATCTTACTTTTCTTACTTTTCTTACTTTTCTTACTTATCTTATTTCTCTTATTTTTCTTATTTATCTTATTTTTCTTACTTTTCTTACTTTTCTTATTTTAAACACATGATCATCTCCATTGCAGGACAAGCCGGTTCTGGCAAATCAACTATTGCTCAAAAACTAGCTAAAAAACTTGGCTGGCAATATTATGATATGGGAACAATAAGGCGACTTAAAGCAAAATCGCTAAAATTATCTTTAGCTGAATATAATAAATTAGGTGAAAATAATCCACAAAGCGACTTAGAATTAGATCAATACCAAAAAAATTTAAGTAAAACATTAGATAATTTTGTTATTTCAGGAAGAACTTCTTGGCATTTTATACCTAATTCAATAAAAATTTATTTAGACGTTGAGGCTAATGTCGGTGCAAAAAGAGTTTGGCTAGAATTAAAGAAAAAAAACAGTCGCAATGAAGATAAAAATCTTAAAACAATAGAAGATGTCATTAAAAGTCAACAACAACGAATAAAAAGCGACATTAAACGTTATAAAAAATACTATCAAATTAATGTCTATAATCACAAAAACTATGATTATATTTTAGACACAACAAGCTTAAATAAAAAACAAGTTTTTGATAATATTTATAATTACACCAAAAAACAATTAATTATTGACAAATAATAGCCTTTATTATAGTATAATGAAAGCAATAATTAATTTATTATAGATAAATATAACAACCGGTTATTTTTTTTTAATTAAACATATGACTGAAGAAACCACGCAAACTGAAGAAACAAAAAAAGTAGAAGAAAGAATTATTCCTGAACTTAAACCAGGCATGTCAGTAAGAGTCTATCAAAGAATTAAAGAATTAAATTCTAAAGGAGAGGAAAAGGAAAGAATTCAATATTTTGATGGGATTATTATTGCCAAAAAACAT
The DNA here is from genome assembly GCA_018817545.1 of Patescibacteria group bacterium. GTDB lineage: Bacteria > Patescibacteriota > Patescibacteriia > Patescibacteriales > GWC2-42-12 > JAHITL01. The sequence goes on along the minus strand of JAHITL010000045.1, from coordinate 3,517 downwards.
GGAAAAGAAGCTGGCGGAACTATTACTGTAAGAAGTATCTTTGATGGAATTGGCGCAGAAAAAATATTTCCTCTCAATTTACCAACAATAACCAAAATTGTTGTAACTAAACAGGCTACAACTAGACGAGCCAAACTATTTTTCTTAAAACGAGGCTACAAGAAAAAACTTAAAGAAAAAAAGATTGTCCAATAAATCTATTATTGAATACCATATTCAGTATAAAATTATTGGGCGGGTGGTGAAATTGGTAGACACGCAAGCTTGAGGTGCTTGTGACAGCAATGTCCTGGAGGTTCAAGTCCTCTCTCGCCCACAAAAATTAATTAATTACGGGCACATAGCTCAGTTGGTTAGAGCGCTTCGTTTACACCGAAGAGGTCCAGGGTTCGAGCCCTTGTGTGCCCACTAAAATGGGTTTATTACCGAATATCGTATTCGGTATAAAATGAGCGTACTAGAATTTATAGCTTTTAGAAATTTTTAATTTTATAATTTTTAATTTTCCTCCCACATATTGCGGATTTAATGATTCAATTTTTAAACAAATGTTTTCTATGTTTAGAACTCATACATGTGGAGAATTAAATGAATCAAATTCTGGGCAAAAAATAATCTTGTCTGGTTGGGTACATCGCCGAAGAGATCATGGCGGAATTATTTTTATTGACCTAAGAGATAAATATGGCATTACACAATTAAAATTTGATCCTAAAATTAATGACACTATTTGGGAAGAAGCTAATAAATTACGAAGTGAATGGGTTATTAAAATAGAAGGAACTGTTTTAACTCGTCCAAGCGACATGTTTAATTCAAAATTAAAAACAGGACAAATTGAAATTGCTGTTCAAAAATTAGAAATACTAAATATCTCCAAAACTCCACCATTTGAAATTGATGAAGAAAAAACTATAGAAACAAATGAAAATTTAAGATTGCAATATCGTTTTATTGATCTTAGACGATCTAGTTTACAAAAACTTTTAATATTAAAAGATAAATACATTCAATACATAAGAGATTATTTTCATAGATTAGACTTTACTGAAATACAAACGCCTATTTTAGCAAACTCTTCTCCTGAAGGAGCTCGTGATTTTTTAGTTCCTTCGCGTCTTTATCCAGGAAAATTTTATGCGCTTCCTCAAGCACCACAACAATTTAAACAATTACTTATGGTCGGAGGATTAGATAAATATTTTCAAATTGCGCCTTGTTTTAGAGATGAAGATCCAAGAATGGACAGACATTATGGAGAATTTTATCAATTAGATATGGAAATGAGTTTTGTGACGCAAGAAGAAATCTTTGATATTATGGATCCATTAATGATTAAATTAACAGAAAATTTTTCTAATAAAAAAATTGTTAATCTTGATAGCAATAAAAAATTTAAAAGACTTCCATGGCGTGAGGCAATGACAATATATGGATCAGATAAACCAGATTTGCGCTTTGAAATGAAAATCAAACCAATAACAGAGCTAGTAAAAGATTGTGGATTTGCTGTATTTGCTAATGCCATTAAAGACGATGGAGTAGTTCATGCCTTAAAAGTAGAAAATGGCGCTAAATTTTCAAGAAAAGAAATAGATGAATTAACTGAAATTGCAAAAAACAAAGAATCAAAAGGACTAGCATATATTATTGTAAAAGAAAAAAATGAATTGCAATCTCCAATAATTAAATTTTTAGGCAATGAATTAACTGCTAAAATTATTGATGAAGTTGAAGCAATAGCTGGAGATATCATCTTTTTTGGCGCAGACAAATGGAAAATAGTATGCGCGAGTCTAGGGGCAGTTCGAAATGAATGCGGAAACAAATTAAATCTTAAAGACAAAACAAAAGCAGCTTGGTGTTGGATTATTGATTTTCCAATGTATTCTTATTCTGAAATTGAGCCAGGAAGAATTGACTTTGAGCACAATCCATTTTCAATGCCTCAGGGAGGCTTAAAAACTTTAGAAGAAAAACATCCATTAGACATATTAGCTTATCAATACGACTTAGTTTTAAACGGCTTTGAAGCTTCTAGCGGAGCAATAAGAAATCATAATCCTGAAATAATGTATAAAGCTTTTAAAATTGCTGGATACCAAAAAGATGAAGTAAATAAACGCTTTGGAGCATTAATTAATGCTTTTCAATACGGAGCGCCTCCTCATGGCGGAAACGCCCCTGGAATTGACAGAATATTAATGGTTCTACAAGACCTTGATTCTATTCGTGATATCTATGCCTTTCCAAAAGACGGAGGCGGAAAAGATTTGATGATGAATAGCCCTAGCGAAATCAACGAAAAACAATTAAAAGAACTAAACATAAAATCAATAAAATAAAAAAGTTACTCCGTTCTTCTTTTTGTCATTCCCCCCGCAACTTGCGGGGGGAATCCATTTCCTTATTAAATTTTAATACTGAGTTTTTTCCTAGTTTAGGTCTGTCGCCGAATATCGTATTTGGCGACAGACCCTATTGACCAATGAAATATTACACAAAAACCGCTGAAGAAACTTTAGCTTTGGCCAAAAAATTTGCAAAAGAATTAAAAGGAGGAGAAATTATTGGTTTAATCGGCAATTTAGGAGCTGGCAAAACACTTTTTACCAAAGGCATTGCAATAAAATTAGGAATTAAAAAAAGCATCACCAGCCCAACATTTGTTTTAATGAAGATCTATCCAGTAAATAGTCATGAACAAATTAAATTCTTAGTTCATATTGACGCTTACAGAATTAAATCAGCAAACGATTTAATAGCCATTGGAGCCAACGAACATTTTGATCAGCCAGATACAGTAACAATCATAGAATGGGCTGATAAAATAAAAAAAATCCTGCCAAAAAAGACAAAATTTATCAAAATTACTATAGATAGAGAAAATAGAATTATTAATGTCTAAATTTACAACTTTTATTAGGGTTTGTTGCCGAATACGGTATTTGGCGACAGGCCCTATTAGTAATAATCAATAATAATAACATACCAATTACAATCATTGCATCCGATAAATTAAATACTGTAAAATATTTTAGATCTAAATAATCAATTACAAATCCATATCTAACTCTATCATATAAATTACTACTAGCCCCCAAAATGATTAAAGCTAATGGGATTAAATTATTATATCTTTTTCTATTGATACAATATAAATAGAAAAATATTAAACCTAGAATTATTAAAACAATCAAAACTATTAAAAAACTTCCTGATAAAGGCAAAGAAAAAGCAATATAATAATTTTCTTTATAATTAAACTTTAAAATTTCTCCAATTAAATTAAGCTTATAATCACTGTTATTAAACGCAAAAGCTTTTAAAAAACAATCTAAACCAACAAAAAAAATGGCACCTATTGTAAAGATTACCATTTTTTTAAAATCTCTAAAGCACATAAAAAATAAATTTAGGGTCTGTCGCCGATTTAAACCATTTTTTGCATCTTAAGTTTGCAAGCAACACAAGTATTAGCAACTGGTCTAGCTAATAAACGCTTTTCATCAATCTC
>JAHITL010000044.1 GCA_018817545.1 Patescibacteria group bacterium | reverse complement strand
ATAAAAATAATAATACTAATTTTTAATATTTTTTTAAACATATAAAATAACTTGTGGTTTGTAAATTATAATTATCAAATATTAAATGTTTTTTATTGCTTTCTTGCTTTCTTACTTATCTTACTTTTCTTATTTCTCTTATTTCTCTTATTTTTATTTCTTATTTATCTTATTTCTCTTATTTATCTTATTTTTTTATTATTTTTTAATAAAAACTCAGTATTAAAATTTAATAATGAAATGGATTCCCGCTTTCCGGGCTCTGCGGGAATGACAAAAGGAAATTCTTGCTTTCTTGCTTTCTTACTTTTCTTATTTCTCTTATTTCTCTTATTTATCTTATTTATCTTATTTATCTTGTTTTATTTATTTATTTATTTCTTGATTTCTTGTTTTCTTGTTTTAATAATCCATTTTGCGCGCCTTGTTTGCTGACTACTGAAGCAGCATTTTTAACTCCTAAATAAAGCGCTTTTTTAATATCACCTTGATATAATTCTAATCCAGCAATAAAAGAAGACCCGAAGGCATCGCCAACTCCTGTTGTGTCAACTTGTTTTACTCCTTTTATAGCTTGTTGAAAATAAACTTTTTTTCCATCAAACGCATTAACCCCATCCTTACCTTTAGTAATTAATACAATTTGCGGTCCATAACTATAAAGAACAGATAATAAATTATTAATTTCTTCAAAAAAATCTCTTTTTTTATTTTTGCAATTCTTATCAGACATTACCAATTCAATAGCTTCGTCTTTATTAATAATTAAAACACTAACTTTTGATAAATATTTTCCAATCGTTTTCAAGCCAGATAAAATTTGTCTATGACCAGGATTCCAAACAATTTTCACTCCAGCAAAATTATAATCTTTTGCAGAACTAATATCAATTAAAGAGCAGACTTTATCTAATATTTTTTGCCATTGATCAGACAAAGAAGCTAAATAAACCCACTTAGCATCTTTTATAATTCGTAATTCGTAATTCGTAATTGATAATTGATTATTAGCAGCTCTATTAGAAAATACAATATGTTCATTGGCTGGTCCAACTAATAAAAAAGAAAATCCACTTTCTGTTTTTGATATTTTTTGAACTAAACTCACATCAACTTTTTGTTGTTTAAAATTATTAACAATTCTTTGCCCACGATCATCTTCTCCAATTGCAACTAAAGTAGCAACATTAAAACCAAGATTAGCAAAACTTACAGCAGAATTAGCAGCACCTCCGCCAAAATTAGAAAAAGATTTATCAACTTTTATTTTCGCGCCATATTCAAAAGCAAATAGCTTCTGTTTAGTTAAATCTTTTTTATTATCAATAATAACACCTTCTTTAGTAAAAAATGCAATATCTTCAGTAGCCCCGCCAATAGTAATAATATCGTATTTCATAACTTATTAACTTCTAACTTTTATGAATTTTAATAAAATCTCTTAACTATTTTATCATAACATAAAAATAAACTTGTGTTAATTAAAATTTATGCTAAAATAAAAAATATTGAATTTCAAGGGGTTTGTCACCAAATATTCTTTTATTTTATTCCTTGCGGGGTCGTCCAATGGTAAGACAGCGGCCTTTGAAGCCGTTTATCATGGTTCGAATCCATGCCCCGCAGCATTAGAAAACATTTTTAAAAAAAATTATCAACTAGAAAGGAGGGGGAAATGAGAGAAGAAGCGAAAAAAATAATAAACATAGATAATCCAAATACTGGAATTTGGGCAAAAGGCAATCCTGCAGAAAGAAAAACTCGCTTCGGAAAAAGACACACTGCTCCTTTAAACTCCGAAGAAACTAACAGAAAAAAAGAAGAAAAAGCAAGCGCAGGAACATTAAAAATATTTGATAAAGATGGAGAAGAAATAAATGACGAAGCAAAACTAAACAAATTAAGAGCATCAGCTTTAAGCCAAAAAAGAAAAGAAACTTCCTAAAAGTAAATAAAAAAAGGTGGCATATGCCACCTTTTTTTATTTTTAAACCTTAGAATATTTATTAACAGCGACTAAACTAGCGAAAAAATTAATTAAAGTCGCTACTAAAAATTCTGAACCAAAAATAAGAAGAAAATGACTATTAAAATAAGTAATTATATTAAAATTATACCCTATAAAAAATGCTTCCAAATAAGGTTGCAATAAACTTAAAAATAAATAAAAAATAACAACAGTAGCCGAAATCCCAATCAAAGTATATGCCAAACTAGACACTAAATAAGGAGCGCGAATAAACCAGTTAGATGCGCCAACCAACTTCATAATACCTATTTCTGTGCGATGAGTATAAATAGTTACACGAATAGCATTATAAACAACTAACAAAGTAATAAAAACAAAAATAATACTAATAAACATTCCGACCTCACTTACTTTGTTAGTTATAGAATTAATTTTTTCTAACACAACTTTGCGATCATCAAAATTTCGCGATTCTATAATATCATCATCAATCTTATTTAAATTAGCAATCAGCTCATCATATTGATTAACATCTTTTGGTTTAATAACCAAGCTTGGAGATAATGGATTTTTACCCAATTCAATTAATGCCTGTAAAATTTCTGGATTATCTTTATGCTTCTGTTTAAAACTTTCCAAAGCGATTTGTTTTGGAACATATTTAACATCTTCAACTTGTACTAAATTACTTACTTTAGCTTTTAACGCCAAAATTTTACTTTCTTCAGCTTCAGATTTAAGATATAAACTAATATCTATTTTTTCTTTAACAGCATCAATAGCAGTAGAACTAATAACTTTAACTACTAAAAGTAAATTAATCGAAACAAGCGCCAATATTATTATAATAATAGTAACTAAAGACAACCAAATATTACGACTTATATCCTGTAAACTAAATTTTATAACTCTAAAAAAAGACAATAAAAACATAAATTTATGAAGAATGAAGAATGAATTAGGAATTAGGAATTAGGGACAATAAAAAAAATTATTTATCAATCCAAATATGTAAAAAGAAAAACAAGTTATAATTTTTGATTTTAAAAAAAACAATATCTTTATATAAACTTCCAACACTTTATAAACTTTATAAACTTTACAAACTTTTAACTTTTAACTAACTTCGACTTTCAACTAACTTATAATAAATATTTCCCTACTGCTTGATCGTTGATTATCATTCCATTTTCTAAAGTAATAACTCTTTTTCTCAACTTATTAACCACTTCTCTATTATGAGTAACAAGAATTACTGTTGTGCCAAATTTATTAATTTTCTGCAATAATTCAATAATTTCATCAGTATTAATAGAATCGAGATTACCTGTTGGCTCGTCAGCTAAAAGTATTTTTGGGCAATGAACCAATGCGCGAGCAATAACTGCGCGTTGTTGCTCACCACCAGAAACTTGCTGTGGATAACGATGCATTTTATTTTCCAAACCAACTATTTTCATTACTTGAGGAGCTATGCTCTTTATTTTTTTTGGCGCATGGCCACAAACCTGCAAAGCAAAAGCAACATTTTCCAATAATGTTTTTTTATAAAGCAATTTAAAATCTTGAAAAACAACACCAATCTGCCGACGTAAAATAGGCCTCTCTTTTTGACTAATCTTTGTAATATCCCAACCTCCAATAATAATTTTACCTTGACTCGGCTGCTCCTCTCCGATCAATAATTTAACTAAAGTAGTTTTTCCGGTACCTGACTGACCAACAATAGAGACAAATTCACCAGGCTTAATATGTAAATTAATCTGTTGCAAAGCTTTAATATCAGGTGAATAAATTTTAGAAATATTATGCAAATTAATCATTTAATTTAGCTTATTAGGAATTAGCTTTTTAGAAATACAGCTTTATTAAAAACTATACTGATACTTTGGCTTAAAAATACTTTTAGCTAATTCTTTTTTTACACTCAATTCTTTTAATGCGTACCTAGCTAAATCTTCAGTTTCCTCAAAACTTTTAGAACGTGTTGGCACGCCAAGAGTAACAATAACAAGAGAATCTAACGAATTTTTTTCAACTCTGATCATTAAACAATAAAGCGCTTCATTAAGATATCCCGTTTTTGAACCTGCGATTTTTAAATTACTAGCATTTATTAACTTATTAGTATTCTTAATACGATGAGCTTTTTTCGTATTAATTGTTGTAAATTTATACTCAACAATAGTACTAGCTTTTTTAATTATTGGATGAATAAATATTTCTTTTGTTATTATAGCATAGTCCAATGCAGAACTCACATTTTGTGGCGACAGTCCAGTAGGCTCAACAAAATGAGTAGCTGTTGCGCCCCAATCAGCAACAGATTGATTCATTCTTTTAATAAACTCTTCACGCGATAAACCGCTTATTCTAACTAAAGTTTCAACAGCATTATTAGCAGAACCAACCAAAGAAGAATAAACCAAATCTTCAATAGTTAAAGTGTCACCATCATTTAATCTTACTCTAGCAACATCTCCTTTATTAGCATATTTATAATTATTTTCTTCATCTTTAATGCTATAAGAAACCACTCGATTTAAACTAGGTCGCAAATCAAAAAAAACTTTAATAGCAATTAATTTAGTCAGACTAGCCAATGGCAAAGATGAGCTAGCATTTTTTTGCCAAAGAATTTCTCCTGTTTTCTCATTCATTGCTATAGCTGATTTAGCGCTTACAGCAAATTGAGATTTCGCTCCTGTTGACGAAATACCAAGAATTTTATTATTACTTGGAGCAATATAAAGTGGTTCAACTCTAACATTAACTACCCCCGCCCCAATAGTAGCTATTTTTTTAAAAGCGACTTTATCTAAATCAACAACTCTATCCGAATGAATTCTTCTATCTGGCCCAGAATCATTAATCACAACATCAACATATTTATTATTATCAGTATTATATACACGCAATTTAGATTTTTTAGGAAAATCTGGGGAAGCAGCAAACAAACCATCTTTATTTTTATACCAACTAGCTTTCCCAATAACCAAAGCTTCTGGATTAGAAAAAACAGCCAAACGAGCAAAAGGCATACTAATTAAACAACTAACAAATGATTTATTAGGACAATCAACAGTAGGCAATGGTAACCATGTAGAAGACTTTTTATCATAATAAAAAACTTGCTTATAATAATTAGATGGCTCATTATAAGAAATTTGAATTGAAAACTGTTTATGACTATCGTAAGCTGACTTATTTTTAAATTCAAATTGGTAAACTTGGCTTATTTTTTTCAATTGCCAAGGTAAATCTATTTTTTCATCTAACTTAATTACTTCTACACCAGTAGGCTCTTTAAGCGCTTCCGGAGACAAAGAAAGTTTTAATGTGCCATAAAAAGCATCAACAACATATCCTTTTTTAGTAGTTTCTTTATCTAAATTTATAAAATAAGAAGTATCTGACGCATAGACAAAATGACCGACTATTATAGCCAGCATTAAAATAAAACAAAATATTATTTTTTTCAACATTTGACTAAAAAAATTCATATCAATATAATAATACCATATGAAGGGTCTGTCACCAAATACCCCACATTTGCGGGGTATAAAATTTTTAATTTTTAATTTTTAATTTTATAAATAATTTTT
>JAHITL010000043.1 GCA_018817545.1 Patescibacteria group bacterium | reverse complement strand
CCCGAAGAAGCCCTAAAAGCGATTGAAATGTTTAACGACCAAGAACTTGATGGCAGAAAATTAGCTGTTAACCTTGCTCGTCCAAAAGAAGATCGCCCACGAAGAGAATCTAGATACTAAGTTCTCCTACTACATAAAAAAATAAAGCCCTCGCAAATGCGAGGGCTTTATTTTTTTTTATTTAAATAATTGTAGGGGCAGGGTTCCCCCGCCCCGTATTAGGTTGACCACCTCCACCAATGCACCCATCAGGACAAGCCACTACTTCTATAAAATCATAATCTGCTACTTTTTCTAAAATCGGTCCAATATTACCAATACCATTAACCATTGCTACATGCAAAATTTTATCAGCAATTTTTATGTTCGCTTCTTTAATTCCAACTAATCCACTTACATCTTTAAAATTCAAATCGCTAAAACAAGAATTAACTTTTTTATCAGCGCAAAGCAAATTTTGCACTTTACGCAAAACTGATTCAATCACTCCCCCACTTACATTACGAATAGTAGTAGTGCCAGTATAATCTTTTAATAAACTATCAATTGAAGAATCTTTTAACTTACCAAATTCAATATGATTTTTTTTAAATAACCACGCCAATTCACGAGTAGTCAAAACATAATCAACTAAAAAATTATTATTAATTTTTAATTCAGGTCTAGATATTTCAAATTTTTTAGCAGTACAAGGCATAATTGACACTACAATTATTTTTTTAGGATCAATTTTAAGTTGTTCTGCCCAATAAGTTTTAATAACACCGGCATTATTAATATGAGGTGACTTTGCTTTTGTTAAATTCGAAAGAAATTCTGGTCTATAAAATTCAACATATTTTACCCAAGCAGGACAACAAGAACTAAACATAGGTAATTTAGCATCTGCTGATTTTTCTTTTTTAACCAATCTTTTTGTCAATTCCTCAGCCTCTATTATAATAGTTATCTCTGCTCCCAAATTAACATTAAAAACATAAGTAAAGTCTAATTGACGCAAACCAGTTATTACCTGATTTAAAAAATTTTTTTTATAAGACAGGCTAAATTCTTCTCCTATGCTCGTGCAAACAGAAGGATCAATTTGAGCTATTACTATTTTAGTATTATCTTTTAATGCTTTTTCTACATCCTCCCAATGAACCTGCTCTTGAGCAGCGCCAACTGGACAATGAACAGCGCATTGACCACAATAAATGCAATCAACTTTATTATCGTCAACTGGCGCCACTTCCTGATCAGAGCCTTTACCAATTAATTTTAAATAATTAATATTCTGCATAAGAGAACAAGCATCAAGACAATTGCGACAATCTATACATTGACTTCCATCAATCTCTATCGCATTAGCAAATTTATAAATTTTTCTTTTACTTTTACGATCTTTAAAACGAGTTATTTTAATTTTATATTTATTAGCCAAATCTAAAAGCTGACAATTAACGCGCCAAATACAATTTGAACATTTTTCAATATGCTCAGCAAATATCAATTCTATATTTAAATTACGCGCTTTTTTGACCCGTTCTGTGTCAGTTTTAATATCCATACCATCTTCAGCTTTAACATGACAAGATAATGCAAGCTTAGTTTGACCAATAATTTCAACCAAACAAATTCTACAATTAGCTTTAATAGGAAAATCAGGATGGCTACAAAGTCCTGGTATATCAATATTATTTTCTTTTGCCACTTGCATAATAGTCTGTTCTTGCGAACAAACTATTTCCTGATTATTAATTTTTATTTTAATTTTTTTCATATAATGGGCCTGTCGCTGAATACATTTTTTATAAAACTTTTAGCAGGAGTCACTATCGCTGAACCTAAGCCGCAAAAAGATGTTTCTTTCAAATTTTCTAATAAATCAAAAAATAATTGCCAATCAATTTTTTCTGACTTAATTATTTCATTAAAACGAAAAATTCCTTCACGACAAGGAGTGCATTTCCCGCAAGATTCTTTAACAAAAAATTCCAATAGATTTTCTATAAATTTTATATTTTCATATTTAGCCAAATCAAAAATAGTAATTAACCCCGCGCCACTAACTAATTTTTTAAGCTGACCGCTATTTAATACTTCACCAGAAGCATTTCCGCCGACTTGAACAAAAAAAGGAAAATTAGGAATATTATTAGTTTTTTCTAAAATCTCTTGAATAGTAAAATCAGCTGATAATTGATAAACTCCATCATGAATACAATCTCCGCCAATAACATAAAATCTAAAATTTTTATACTCATCAGTAGCGACTAAACTTACATTATAAAATGTTTCTACATTGTTAATTAAAGTCGGACAGCCCCATAAACCATTAGTAGTTGGGAATGGCGGCCGCAAACGAGGTTCAATCCGTTGACCTTCAATAGCATTAAGCAAAGAACTTTCTTCTCCGCCAATATAACCAGATCCAAACGGTTTAATAAAAATTTCAATAGGCAAATCACCAATTAATTTTAATAATTTTTTATAATAATTTTTATAATATTCATTATTAATATATATAAAAGCTTTTACTTGAGAATTATTATTTGCCTTTTCTGAAGATAAAAAATCTATTGCTATTTTTATACCATCAATTAATCTTTTCGCATATTTTTCAATAATATAATTATCCTTAGTTACACCAGGCTCACCCTCAGCAGCATTACAAATAATATACTTACAACTACCAGTAGCATTACGAACTGCCTCCCATTTCACAGCAACAGGAAAACCTGCTCCACCACGACCAACTAAATTAGCTTGTTTTATTTTTAATAAAAAATCCATGATAAAATTTTTAATTTTATAATTTTTCACCGCAAAAGCGGGACAGGTAATTTTTAAATAATAACAAAATATTTAAATTTTTAATATTAAGGGCCTGTCGCCGAAATTCCGTACTAAAAGATTTTAGTAAGATTTAAAAATATCAAAAAACTATGAAATTAAAAATTCTTTAAAACTTCTAGCATTTTAATT
>JAHITL010000042.1 GCA_018817545.1 Patescibacteria group bacterium | reverse complement strand
TATAATAGCTACTTTATTTTTATTAGCATCTAATTTATTTAGTTGGCTTAATGTTGGATTATTAATTATTAGTTTGTCAGTTGCAGAGTTTTTTCTACTAAGTTATAAAATAAATCATAAATTAGCGATTGAAAATCAGGAGTAGTATAGGGTTAATTAATTAAAAATTATGCGTATATTTTTAAATTGGTTGAAAAATTTTGTTAAAATTTTTGAATCTAAACATGCTGTTAAAAAAGATAATATAATAAATCAGTCTGCAAAATTTAATCAAATTGTTATTGGAAAAATTTTAGAAATTAAACAACATCCTAATGCTGATAGGTTAAGATTAGTTAAAGTTGATGTTGGCAAAGCAATATTAGATATAGTTTGTGGAGCGCCAAATCTTGAAGTTGATCAATTAGTTCCAGTTGCTTTAGTTGGCGCAATTTTGCCTAATGACATAGAAATAAAAGAAGCTGAGATTAGGGGGGTAAAATCATTTGGCATGCTATGTGCTGAAGATGAATTAGGCTTAGGAAAAGATCATAACGGAATTATGATTTTATCTAATAATGCAAAAATAGGACAAAAATTAGTTGATTATTTAGATTTAAAGGAAGGGTATAAAAGAACAAATTGAGTTAATAGAAACTCAGTATTAAATTTAATAATGAAATGGATTCCCGCTTTTTAAGCTCTGCTGGAATGACAGAAAAAAAATGAAAAAAAAGACAAATCTTGAAATTGAAAAAGAAATTATCTCAAATGGAATAAAAGATATTTCAGATGTTTTAGCAAGAGTCTCTCTTGGCGATTTTTCGGTTTTTTGTAAGCCAGTTGAAGATCCTAGCTTGAATATTGTTGTTTCAGGTTTTAATGCAATAATTTCTAATCTTAAAGAAAAAGATAAGGAATTCAGATCTTGTAAAAATAGTGAAAAAAGAGGTGCGGAGTTAAAGGAATTAAAAAATAAAACAAAAGAATTAGAAGGATCAAGAGTTGCTTTGTTAAATATACTAGAAGATATTGATAACGAAAGAGTAAAAGCAGAAGAAGAAAAAAATAAAACTTTGGCAGTTATTTCTCATTTGACAGATGGATTATTAGTTTTTGATAATCAAAATAATCTTTTATTAATTAATCCATTGGCTGAAAAATTATTACAAGTAAAAAATATAGAAATAGTTGATAAGTCATTAGATGAACTAGCTTTGTTAATTGATTTTTTTAAAGTATTATTAAAAATAGTAGGAAAAGAAATAAAAGAAGTCTCTCGTCAAGAAATTGTGTTAAGAGATTTTACTTTTGAAATTTCTTCTGCGCAGATTATTTTTGATAAAAACAAAGATGGTAGTTTAATTATTATTCATGATATTACACGCGAGAAAGCAATTGAAAGAATAAAAAGCGAATTTATTTCTGTTGCTGCCCATCAATTAAGAACTCCATTATCCGCTATTAAATGGGTGCTTAAGATGGCGCTGGATGGTGATGTCGGTAAATTAACAGAAGAACAGTATGAATTATTAAACAAAGGTTATTTGAGTAATGAAAGGATTATAAGATTAGTTAATGATTTATTAGATGTTTCTCGCATTGAGGAGGGTAAATTCGGATTTAATTTTAAAAAAACTAATTTTCAGGAAGTTGTTGATGTCGTAATCAGTAATACAGAAAGCTTAGTTTTGAAAAATCATCAAGAATTGAAAATTGAAAAACCAGAGAAATTACCACAAATATATTTAGATAAAGAAAGGATGATTATGGTTTTGCAAAATATATTAAGCAACGCAATAAAGTATACTCCAGAATATGGTAAGATAAAAATAATTATTCAAGTTGACAAGCAATTTTTATATGTTAAAATTAATGATCAAGGAGTAGGAATTCCAGAGAAGGATCAACTAAAAGTATTTTCTAAATTTTTTAGAGCTGCTAATGTGATTAAATTAGAGACAGACGGAAGTGGATTGGGTTTGTTTATCGCTAAAAATATTATAGAAGAACATAAAGGTAAAATTAGTTTAACAAGCGAAGAGGGGGTGGGAACAGAGGTCTGTTTTTCTATCCCGATTAGGAATTAGGGGCTAATAAAGTTGTAACTTATTTGGAGCTTATTTAACATTTATAATTTAGAAATTTTAAAAAGTTACTTTTGTAATCAATTAGATAAATAAAGCGAATGCTAATATTAATCAATAACTTATATGAATAAAAAAATTTTGATAATTGAAGATGAGCAAACTTTAGCTAGCGTTTTATCAGCTAAGCTAAAATTAGAAGGATTTGAAGTTTTAATAAGTGTTGATGGAAAAAATGGATTAGAAAAAATTGAAGAATGGCAACCTGATTTAATTTTGCTTGATATTATTATGCCTATAATGGATGGTTATGAGGTTCTTGAAAATTTGCAAGAAAAAAATAATAAAATTCCAATAATTATAATTTCTAATTCTGGTCAGGATGTTGAATTGGAAAAAATAAAAAAGTTAGGAGCGATTGATTATATAATTAAAGCGCAGATAAATCCCGATGAAGTTGTAGAAAAAATAGAGAAAGTTTTTAATAATCCAATAGTGGATAAAAACAAAAAAGAGTCTACAATTGGTGGCGTTAAAGTGTTATTAGTTGAAGACGATTCATTTTTACGTGAAATTTGTCATAAAAAATTAAGCAAAGAAGGATTTAATGTTTTTTCAGCAACTGATGGAGAAGAGGCTTTAAAAATGGTTGTTAAAGTTGAGCCTGGTATTGTTTTATTAGACATTATATTGCCATCAATTGATGGATTTGAGGTATTAAAACAAATTCGTTCTAACAAAAATGAAATAATAAAAAATGTCCCAGTTATTATGTTAACTAATTTGGGACAAGAAGAAGATATAAAAAAAGCACAAGACTTAAAGGCAAATGATTATTTGATTAAAGCGCATTTTACAACAGAAGAAATTGTTAGAAAAATTAAGAGCCAACTAGAGATAGAGTAACGTTAAAACAGCTTATAGCGGTTATATATCAAATGAAACCAGAGACACTTTTTGATTTTTATTAATTTTAAATGATAATTGTTTAATTAAAAATTTAAAAATTTTCGTCTCAGGTTCCATTTAATATATAATCTATAGCTTTTAAAAATAATAATAAAATTTTATGGACTTAATTACTAATAGCAAAGATTTATTAAATATTGTTTTATGTTTTTGCGCTTTATGGTTGACAATTTTTATTGCTTGGTTTATATATTATTTAGCAATGACAATGCGTCAAGTGTTTATGACTGTCAAAGAGACACGACGAAAAATTAATAAAATTGATGAGGCAATCAAGACATTCAAAGAAAAGATAGAACATAGCGCTTCTTATTTATTATTGGTTGGCGAAGGTATAAAAAAATTGGTTGAAGTAACAAAAGCTAAAACAAAAGATTTAGCAGAGGATTATATTGAAAAAAAGAAAACAGGAAAAAAGAAATAAATTATTTAAAATTAATACGAATTTAGATTGTTATTAGTTTTGAATAATTTATTTTTCGATTTTAAAAAAAAGGGGAGGTGAGAGGATAATGGCAACGCCATGGAAAAAAAAGCAAGAAGAAGAGAGGGCGATAAAAGATGCCCAAAAAAAGATTTTGAAAATAGAGGAAATTGCTTTTGTCATTCAGGCTTTAAAAGCCAAATGGCAAAACGGATAAAGTTATTAAATAATTAAAAAAGGGGGTGAGGAAAAAAATTAAATAAGGTATTATGTAAGGAGAGCCTAAAATGACTCTCCTTTTTTAATATATGAGTTTAATTTTTTACATACATGGCCTGTCGCGCCGAAGAAATCGTTTATTAAATTGTGTCTAGTATTTTTTTGTCATTCATTTCTTTTTTTGTTATTTCAACACTTTTTTGTCATCTCGAACCTTGCGCATTTGGCAATGAGAGAGATCTATAATATGCGTCAGTTCGGCACAGGTTGTTTTTAAAAATTGGCTTTGTTTAAAAATAAGCTATTACAGATCTCTCACCCTGATTACAGGGTTCGAGATGACAAAAAAAATACTAGACACAATTTAATAAACGGTCCCTCGCCGTACATTCGGCGACAGGCACTACCAGTTAGGATTACTTTGATGCCTAATTTATTTGTTGAAAAATAATTTTTGAGCTATAATGACGATGAAGTTATATTTTAGTTGTCGTTATTTCTATGCGTCAAAAGAACTCAAAATTTAATAATATTAATATTAAGCCTACTGATACAAAACAGTCTCGTTTTGTAGTAAATTTAAAAGAAAATTTGGAACAAGAAGAAGAAATAAAAAACATTGAATTAAAATCAAAATTTTTTATATCATGTCAAAGTCCTTTTGTGGAAAATTCTAATGAATTAAAAACAGGAGATTCTGGCGTTGTAAAAACGCAACTAAATATTGATCAAAAACAGCAAAAAGAAAAATGCGTAGAAAAAAAATCTAGTATTTTAATAGATCAAAATAAAAAGAAATTTGTTTTGTTAAAAGATTATTTAAATTTAATAGATCAATTAGCTTTTGTTTTGTTAGCTAAATTTCTTTTTGAATTAATCCGAAAGCTAATTATTTTGGCTTATAAAATCTGTTTCCGTATTGGATTAACAACAATATTTTTAATCAAATTTAGTTTTTTTATTTTTATTGTTTTGTCAAAATTAATTATAACACCAATTAAATTATCAATTATTTTTATTGGTAAAAGCAGTTTTTATTTAATTGTAAAATTAGGAAAAATAAATTATGCGCTTTGGCTAACGATTTCTAGAAGTTGGCAATCAATGATTGTTGGAAGTTGGCAATTAATTAAACAAAAAATTTATTTTAAAACATCAATAATCAAAAAAACATTAAAACAAAAAAAACTTTTACTTTATCAGAATATAGAATCTTATGTTGATATTTTTAAGAATGTTTTTAAAAATATTTTTTTAAAACGTTTTTTTATAAAAGATTTTTTACCTCGTCCGAGTTTAGCTTATTTGCAACCTGTCGGAGTTTTTGCTTTAACACTTTTAATTTTAATTTTGCCATTTAAGGTTTTTACTTATTGTAAAACATTAAATGATATTCGCGCACAAGTTTTGGATACTAGTGAACAGGCGATTGGTCAACTTTTTTCAGCAGGTAAATCAGTTTCAGATTTAAATTTTAGTCAAGCACAGGAAAATTTTTCTAAAGCTGGCGATGATTTTTTATCAGCCCAAGATAAATTAGGTGAAATAAATAGTTTATTATTATCTCTAGCTATCATTGCGCCTAATAAAAATTTACGTTTAGCAGCAATTAGTAAGCGTGTTTTGCAAGCAGGTCAATTAAGCTCAGAATTAGGAAAAAATTTGAGTTTAGTTATAGAAAGTTCGTTAAATAATAAAGACAAAAGTTTAAAAGGAATTTTGGATAATTTTCGTTTATATGGTAGTCAGACTGCTAGTAAGGCGCTTGAATTGAATAATTTATTAACAACAATAAATAAAAATGATTTACCTGAGCAATATCAACAACAATTTGTTTTACTTAAAGAAAAAACTGCTATTTTATCTAGTAGTTTAACGGGACTTGTAGGTTTAGCTGATAAATTAGACAGTTTTCTTGGCACAAATTCTAATAAACGTTATTTATTAGTTTTTCAAAATAATACAGAGCTTAGAGCTAGCGGTGGTTTTATCGGCAGTTTTGCTTTGCTTGATTTTAGCAATGGAAAGTTAAAAAATATTGAAGTGCCTGGTGGAGGTAGTTATGATGTTAAAGCAGGCATGCTAGATAAAATTATCGCTCCACAACCTTTACAATTAATCGCGCCACAATGGCATTTTTGGGATGCTAATTGGTGGGCTGATTGGCCTACTTCGGCAAAAAAATTAATGTGGTTTTATGAAAAAAGTGGTGGTCCAACAGTTGATGGCGTTATTAGTTTTACACCAACAGTTATTGAAGAACTTTTGAGAATAATTGGCCCAATTGATTTAACAGAGCAATATGGAATAATAATTGACGCAGATAATTTTTGGTTAAAAACACAAGAATTGGCTGAGCAAAAAGCTAATGTTACTAATAAACCTAAAAAAATTATTGGTGATTTAATGAATAAAATTATTGCTGAATTGCCAAATAGAATTACTAAAGATAATTTAATACCATTATTAAAAATTACTGATCAATTATTTAGCAGCAAACAAATTTTATTTAATTTTAAAGATTCAGAATTGCAAAAGAAAACAGTGGAATTAGGATGGGATGGTGGTTTTAAAGAAACAAATAAAGATTATTTGGCTGTTATTAATACTAATATTGCGGGAGGTAAAAGCGATCGCAAGATTAAAGAAGTTATTAGTCATCAAGCAGAAATAATGCCTGATAAAACAATTATTAATACTGTTAAAATAACTAGGACTCATACGGGCATCAAGCGTGAACCATTTTCTGGAGTTAGAAATGTTGATTGGATGAGAGTTTATGTTCCGCAAGGTAGCGAGTTGATTAGCGCTCAAGGCTTTGAAACAGTTGATAGTATTTATTTTAAAAAACCAGAAAGTTCCTGGCAAATTGATAAAGATATTTCTTCAACAGAAAATAATACTCAAATTGATGAGTCTAGTAATACAAAAATTTATCAAGAATTAAATAAAACAGTTTTTGCTAACTGGTCGCAAGTTGATCCTGGTCAATCCATTACAATAACTTTAAAATATAAATTACCGTTTAAGATAGATAAAATAATAACACCGACTGATCAATTAGTAACAGATAAAATAATTAATCAAGTGCTAAATTTAATTAATCCAGCTCAAAAACAGCTTTATCCTTATTCATTATTAGTTCAAAAGCAACCAGGGGCAGGAGTTGATCAGATAACTACTAATTTAATAGTCAATGATTTTTTACCTGTTTGGAAATATCCTAAAGGATTATCAGTTAGTCAAACAGGGTGGCAGATTAGCGATAATTTAAATTCCGATAAATTCTGGGCTGTGATTTTAAAAGAAAAATAAGAATTAAAGTAAGATAAATAAGATAAATAAGAAAAGTAAGAAAGCAAGAAAGCAAGAATTAAAATAAGATAAATAAGAGAAATAAGAAAAGTAAGAAAACTTTCTTTTTTTGTCATCTCGAACTTCGTAATCGAAGTGAGAGATCTATAATAGGTTATTATATTATCATAGCTAATTAAATAAGAAAAATAAGCTAATATATGAATAATAAAGAAATAAAAATTAAGGTCGGGAAGTCTAGTTTGGGAGAATTTGTTGATAAGCAAATTGCTAATGATGATGATATTGAGGCTTTTGATCAATATTTAGAAGATGAAATAAAAGATCAAGAAATAGAGGAAAGTTTGGAAAAAATTTATCAGGATGATAATGGAAAAATGATTGATGTTAAAAAAATGATAGTTAGAAAGAAAAAAAGTTGGTTAAAACATCTTGGCTGTTTTTTATTAACAGTTATTTTTGTAACAGGATTGGTCTATGCTGGCTATTATTTTTTTGCGCTTTATGGACCAGGCTTATCATCAGTAAATTTAATTATTGAAGGTAACGAAGAAGCAGTAGCTGGCGAGGAATTTTCTTATATTATTACTTTTAATAATAATGAGCGCATAAGTATGAAAAATGTTGAAATTAAATTAACTTATCCTGAAAATTTTGTTTTTCTTGATAGTGAGCCAGTTGCAAATCAGGGAGATGATATTTATCGTTTTGCAACAGTTAACGCGCGTCGAAGTGAAATAATAAAAATTAGAGGCAAACTTGTTGGCGAACCAGGATCATCTAATATTATTATAGCTGACGCGCGCTATACTCCAGATAATTTTTCTAGTGAATTTAAAAAATCAGCTAGTTTAGAAACTGCTATTAACGAAGTTGGATTGGATGTAATTACTGGAGCTGTTTCTAGCGCTTTTGTTAATGAAGAAAATGAGATTAGTTTAAAATTAAAAGCAAAAGAAATTAATTATTTATCTGATTTTTTAATTATAGCTGATTGTCCTGATAATTGGGAAATTATTAAAGATGAAGTTGCCATTAGTTCCTTAGCTGATGCTACTTCTACAACAATTATTAAACAAATAGAAAAAAATATATGGCAGGTCGGTAATTTAGGAAAGGCTGAACAAGAATTAAAAATAAAATTTAAAGTTAAAGAAAAAAAAGAGGATAATCAAGTTATTACTTTAAAACTTGCGCAAAAATCAACAACTCCACCTGGTGATAAAAATTATGTTTTTTTCTCTAAAGTTTTAAGTTATGAGATTTTGCAAAGTGGTTTAAATTTAAATATGATTATTAATGGTTCGCCAATTGATCAAGGAGCTGATCTTGGACAGACATTAAATTATACAATAAATTATACTAATAAAAGCGCAACCGATCTTAAAGATATTGTTCTTATGGCTGTTTTAGAAGGCGATTTATTGGATTGGAATAGCGTAAAAGTAAGTAGCGGTCAAATACAAAATAACGCTATTAGTTGGACCAAAGCGGACATCCCTGCTTTAGAAAATTTAGTTAAAGATGGTGAAGGCGCGATTGATTTTAGTATTAAAATTAAACAACAAGATCAAATTGCTAGCACTACTAGCCCTAAGATAAAAAGTTATGCGCAGTTTTCCACTGGGGGTAGAAAAGTCAAGACAGGCGAAACTAATAGTAGTAATATAATTATTAATAAAATTAACAGTGATTTAAATTTAACAGAACAAGTTCGTTATTTTAATGATGATAATATTGCCGTTGGTAGCGGCCCATTGCCTCCAAAAGTTGATCAAACAACTAGTTTGAAAGTCTATTGGACTATTAATAATAATTTACATGAATTGAATAATTTGATTGTAAGCACTCAGTTGCCTGATTATGTTAAATTTGGTAATAAAAGCAATGTTTCTGTTGGCTCGCTTGATTATGATGAGCAGAATAATATTGTTACTTGGAATATAGGTCGTTTGCCAATTTCAACTTATAAAGTTAACTCTGAATTTAATATTGAAATTACGCCAAAAGAAAATAATCGTAATAAGATTTTAGTTTTATTATCAGGAACAAATATAAGCGCTATTGATAGTGAAACTAATGCTACTATTAAAAAAACAATGGAAGCGCAGACTACAAGATTAAAAGATGATAATATTGCTAATACTGATGGGATTGTAGAATAAATTTTGACAAACCTAATCACTATAGCAATTCATTTCTGTATTTTAATGCGTTAGATAAAGTTATTTCATCTGCGTATTCTAACTCAGTACCACTGGACAACCCCCTTACTAAGCGAGTTATTTTTATTTGTTCAAGATTTAATTGTTTTAATAATTTAGCTAAATATAAAATAGTTGTTTCACCTTCTAAATTAGGACTTAGAGCAATAATAATTTCTTTAATTTGTTTGTTTTTTAAATAATTAATAAGTTGTTTAATATTGAGTTGTTCAGGTCCAATTGTTTCTATTGTATTGATTAAACCGCCAAGTACAAAATACAATCCGTGATATTGTTTTGTGGCTTCTAAAACTAACATATCGCGGAAATCAGCGATTACACAAAGTTGTTCTTTATTGCGTTGATTGTTGATGCATATTAAGCAAGGATTAGTTTCTGAAATAGCCATGCAAGTTTGGCAAACAGTAGTTTTTTCTTTAAGTTCAGAAATGCTTTGAGCAAATTGTTGTAACCACACAGAGTCTTGTTTTAATAAAAAAAAAGCATAACGTTCAGCAGTTTTATGACCAACTGTAGGAAGTTTAGAAAAACAATCAATTAATTTTTGAATAGAAGAAGGAAAAAACATTTAAAATAATTTTTAATTTTATAATTTTTAATTTTTAAATAACTTTGTCTCCAGAATCTAACGCAATATTTTTGGCATTTTATGCTAAAAATGTTAAGCTTTAGATTTTATGAACAAATACAAGCGATTAAATATGGGCGAACGCGAAGAAATTAGTCGGATGCTTGCCCAAAAAAGTTCTT
>JAHITL010000041.1 GCA_018817545.1 Patescibacteria group bacterium | reverse complement strand
TTACTTCCAATTTTTTTGCTCCAAAATTTATAAGTAACCCAACTTTTACTTTATATGCTTCAATATAATTTATTAATTGCGTAATATGAACACTTTCTAATTGTGTTAAAGCTTTTAATTCTACCATAATATCATCTTCTACTAAAAAATCCACCCTTCTTTTACCAATTTCTAGTTCTTTATAAAATATCAACATTTCTTTTTCTCTTTCAAACTCCAGTCCTAATTCTTTAAATTCAATTTCCAACGCCCTTTGATATATTACTTCTTGAAAACCAGCACCCAAAAAACAATGAACTTTTTGCGCACACCCAATAATCTTTCCTGTTATATCCGATTTATAATATTTATAATCAACATAATCCATAATTGTATTGTATTGTATTGTATTGTATTTTGAGTTTTCAGTGCAATCAGTGTTTTCAGTGCTAATCAGTGGTTCAGACAATTTTAACCCATTTTAAACCCAATTTCATTTTTATTTTTTTTATCATCTTCTTTATCATCCATCAACTTATTTATTATTTCAAATATCTTAACTATACTTTTATCATACTTTTTCTCCATTTGCATTATTTTCTTTGATAACTCATCGTAGGAATAAACCAATTTTCTAATTTTAACAAAAGTACGCATTATTGTTATATTGACTGCAATCGCTTTATCACTTTTTAACACGCTAGATAACATCGCCACTCCTTGTTCAGTAAAAACATAAGGCAAATATTTAATATGCAAACCCCTTAAAGTGCTTTTCTTTAAGGTCACAAATTGTGACCTTAAACCTTCTCCAAAACAACCTTCTGTTACTAAATATTCAGATTCCATTTTTGTTAGCTGAAACATAAAATCATCTGGAAATCTTTTTTTATTTCTTTTGACAGCCTGATTTAAAACTTTTGTTTCAACACCATAAAGTTCTGCTAAATCACGATCAAGCATAACCTTTTCTCCACGAATTAATAATATTTTATTTTCAACTTTATCAATAGGAATTAAATTTTTTACTACTTCTATTTTTTTACTCATACTTATTTTATTAATCGATCACAATTTATGACAAGTTATTACTGCGTGTTACTTGCAGTCTCTGCATAAGCTTCCAATAAATCCTTATCACTAATTTTATCTAAATCATCTTTTTTCATACCATTTTGAAATAATAATTGTCGCAAAGTTGCTGTATCTGGTTGTCCACCTACAGGAACTACTGTATTGCTAACATTCAAATTAGGAGTAGTAACTGGTTGCGTGCCTACAATTGCATTAACATTATTAATATTAGAATTAACTGTAGTAGTCGCTTGTTGATTAGTTTGGTCAACGCTACAATCACGACCAGCAGGACAATTAGGATCTTTGCCATTATCAACTTCCTGCTTATCAGAAAATCCATCACTATCACTATCTTCTAAATATGGAGAAGTATGATGCACATTAAGCTCATCCCAATCAGACAAACCATCTTTATCGCTATCTTTAGTTTTTAAAGCTTCATCATTATTTTCTGTAGTAGCATTATTTGATTGATTTTGTTCATTTCCTTTATAAGCAAACGGACTACTAATACTATTTTTTAGTTGAACAATCCAAGCAACAAAAACAAAAACACCAAATACGACTAAAATTCCAGCAACAATTTTATGCTTTTTACTTAAAGGCTGTTGCTGTTCTACTAATTGCTCTGAGTTAGGAATATTATTGTTAGATTTATCATCTTCTATCATATCTTTTTCAACTTTTAATTTTCTTACTCTATTATATTACCTTTTACTAAAATTCTCCAAACAATTTTAACCAATTATCAACACTTAATCCTTCGGCTCTTATTTTAACATCTAGGCCAATATTTTTCAACTTATTTTCAACTTCATTAGGCTCAATTTTATAACCATTAGCTAAATTATTTTTAAGCATTTTTCTTTTTGAACTAAAACCAATTTTTACTAATCTGAAAAAATCTTTTTCACTAACTTTTAACTTTAAACTTTCAACTTTTAACTTTTGACTTTTTTCCTCCCTAACTTTTAACTTTAAACTTTCAACTTTTAACTTAATGATAGCGCTATCAACAGCAGGCTTTGGCCAAAAATTATCAGCAGAAACTATTTTTATAATTTCCGGTTGGCTGTAAAGTTGAACTGACACAGCCAGAAGACTCATCTTTGGTGGCTTTGCAATAATTCTTTCAGCAACTTCTTTTTGCAACATCAAAACCATTAACTCAGGTTTTACATCTGCTTCTAAAAATTTTCTTAAAAAAATTGAAGTAATATTAAAAGGCAAATTCGCAACAATCTTATATTTTAAAGTTTGAACAACGCCCCCTTGATAAAGAAGGTTAGAGTGATTATATTCTTGAAGATTATCTGTTCCGCTTTTGCAATTAAACATTGAAAAATCTAAAACATTTTTATTCACAACTTCAACATTTTTAACTCCCTGCGACATTAAACCAATGCGTAAAATTTCTGCCAATTTATCATCAAGTTCTACTGCTATTACCTGCTTAACCTTACTAGCTAATTTAGCTGTTAAAAACCCTAATCCAGGTCCAACTTCTAGCACAATATCATCTGGTTTTAAATCAGCGCTTGCAATAATTTCATCATAAACCTCTTCTTTAATTAAAAAATTCTGCCCTTTTGAACGGGCAGGTTTTATTTCATATAAATTACACAAATCTCGAGTTTGTTGCAATAAGTTCATA
>JAHITL010000040.1 GCA_018817545.1 Patescibacteria group bacterium | reverse complement strand
ATTTGTGTTAATTCATAAATTCGAGGATGTTTAACTCCTTTGCCTTTAGCAGGTTTGTGAATTTTAACAATACGAGCTAAAAATTTGTCTAATTGTGAGTCGCTTAATAGTAATTTTCTTTCTTCAGCGATTTGTAAAATTACATCTAAAACTTTTTGAACTTTTTCTCCAGTCAAGGCTGAAGTAAATTGAATAGGCACAAATTGAGCAAAAGGTAGATTAGTATAAATATAATCAATATATTTTTCACTATCTCTTTCTTCTATTTTATCCCATTTATTAGCAATAAAAATTAAACTTTTTCTGCGATCCAATATTTCTGCAACTATTTTTGCATCTTGTCTAGTAATTTCTTCATTTATATCTAAAATTAAAAGCGCAATATCAGCTTTACCTAAAATTCCTAAAGATTTTTCTATGCCATATTTTTCTAGCCCCTTAGTTTTTGTGCCTCTTTTGCTGATACCTGCTGTATCAATTAATTTTATTAATTTTCCTTGATAACTAATTTCCGTGTCTTGTGGTTCACGTGTTGTATGAGGAATTGGGCTTACAATTACTCGCTCATAACCTAAGATAGAATTTAAAAGACTAGATTTGCCAACATTCGGCTTGCCAATAATACAAATTTTAATAAGATCTTTCTTTTTTTCTTCTTTATTTTTTTCCTCATCTTCGTCATTATTATTATTATCTTCATCTTCATTCTCTACTTCTTCTTTATCATCATCATCTATTTTATTGCTTAATTTAGTTAGACTAAATTTATTGGTTATAATATCTAATAAATCACCTGTTCCACTACCACTAGAAGCAGATATTGCTTGTGGTTGACCTAATCCTAGTTTAAAAAATTCAGCTGTTTTGAATTGTTGATTGGGATTATCTACTTTATTAGCCACTAAAAGAATATTTTTTTGGTTAGTTGTTTTTTTCAGAAAAAGAGCTAATTGTTTATCTTGAAGTAATAGACCGCTTTTGTTATCTATTAGAAATAAAATCAAATCAGCTTGAGCCAGATATTGGCGCGCTTGTAATTGCACTTTAGTTTCTATATCATCAGTTTTAGATGATTTGCTAGTTAAACATTTAATATCAAGAATGCCTCCTGTATCAACTAAATTAAATTTTTGTCGTTGCCATTCTACTATACCAAGATTACTGTCACGTGTTGTGCCAGGAATGTCAGTAACTAAAGCTTGTTTTTTTTCTATTAATGTATTAAATAGTGTTGATTTGCCAACATTAGCACGACCGAAAATTACAACAAGTGGTAAATTATTATTATTTTTATAATTCATGATGGTTAATTTTTAGGATTAAATTTTATACTGAATATGGTATTCTGCAACAGATACTATATTTATTTTAAACCCTAGCATATAAAGATAAATAAATAAACCCAGTAAGGGTTTGTCGCTGAATATCGTGTTCGGTAACAGGCCCAATATGAGGCGTAGGAAAAAAATAATAATTTGAGGCTTTTTTTATTCTTCTTTATTTTTTACTCCTGATTGACTAGCGTCTGCGTCAGTGCCTAGAACTAAAATAAAATCAGGTTGGATCGGATGTTGTTTTTCAATAAGTTCTTGCGCTAAATCATTTTGAAGCCATTGAGGTAAACCTAAAGAAACATTAGCATTTGTTTTATTTTTTAGAACAGAAAGTGATTCAATTTTTTTGCCGTAAGTTAAGTCATAAATAACTGATTTTTGGAAATTTTGTTGACTTGAATTGCTTACGCGAACGATATTAAAACCGTATTTTTCTAAATCCATAGACACTTTATTAGCTAAACCATTTATCCATGTACCATTACGCACTTCAATACTAGCTTTTTCCATATTGACTTTTGTTTTATCTTCAGCAGGAGCGTCAGTAAAGACATTATTTATTAAATATTGAATTTCTGAAAAATCGCCTCCACGTGGGAGTAAAATATAAGCACCATCTTCAGATGTAGTGTTTGTTAATAATCCGCCAGGGCCATCGTCTAAGACTTTAGTAATTATTTGTTCTTCTTTTATATCTTTAAAAGTGTTCCATAATTGTAACATTTCCCAAATTTTTAGATTAGTGTCTAAATTATTTTGTACTTGATTTATTAGACCACTTACTTTAACTGGATTTAATAATGTATCAAATGAACTAATTTTATCTTTGGCTGCTTTGAGTATTTTTTGTTGGCGACGAGCGCGAGCAAAATCAGAGCCTTCTACGCCAAAAGCATGGCGTGAACGGGCATATTTTAGCGCTAAAGAGCCATCCATTTCTTGCCAACCTTGGTCAAGATGTAAATGTTGATAACGTTCTTCCCAAGGAGCTGATTCATTGCCTATAATTGGGTATCTATAATCATCAAAAGTGTTATCAACATAAACATTAACGCCACCTAGTTCGTTAATTATTTTTTCAAAACCGGTAAAATCAACTCTTATATAGTAGTCAATAGGAATATTTAAAATGTCGTTGACTGCTTGACTGACTGCTAAACCGCCGCTACCTTGTTCTTTAACTTCAGCAAGAGCGTTGATGCTGTTTATTTTTCTCCAACCAACATTTTCTATTGGCGCTGCCATATCGCGTGGAATAGAAATAAGAGCTATTTTTTTTGTGGAAGGTTCAAAACTAGCAAGTATGATAGTATCAGTTAAATAGGCACCATCATGATTTTTACCTCCCATTCCTAAAAATAAAATATTAATTCTGCCACGATCACTTCCTTTAAGTTTATTTGTAGTGCTTTCAGCTAATTGTTTAATATTACTGAAGATTGGCAGATTATTTATCCATGTGGATGATGTTAGGGACTGATTCGTATGATTAGCTTTAAAAAAAAAACAAAAACCAGTCAGTAAAAAGAAAATAAAAATATAAAAAAATGTTTTATTTTTTTTTGATTTTGGTTGGTTTATTAGATGTTTTTTTGTTAAAGAATTGGAATGTTCGTTTATTTTTGATTGTTGTTCAGCATCAAGCAAGTTAATTTTTCTATTCATAATATAATGTAAATTTGTTAATTAAAGTGTGAATTTTATACCCCGCAAATGCGGGGTATTCGGCGACAGACCCGAATATGATATTTGGCAATGGATTTTTTATAGATTCGTATGATATTACTATATAAAGCTTTTTCTTTTTTGGCAAATTTTTTAAAATAGTTTTTAGTGATTTTTATTGATTTGTAGTATATTAATTTAGATGTTATACTAGGATTATTATGATTTTGAGATTTGAGATTTGAGATTTAAGATTTGAGATTTTTTAATTCCTAATTCCTAATTCCTAATTCCTAATTCATACTTTATGGCTACTAAAAAAATAATTATTGCTAATTGGAAGATGTATTTAAATTTACAAGAGACATTAGCTACTGCAAATGAATTTGCAAAAAAGTTTAAAGATTTTTCTGGCAGTGAAGCTGTTATTTGTTGCGCAGCTCCTGCTTTAGCAAAAGTAGGAGAAATTATTGGTAAAACGCCATTGAAATTAGGCGCGCAGAATGTTTTTTGGCAAGATAAAGGTACATATACTGGAGAAATTTCTCCTACTATGCTTGTCGAGCTTGGTTGCGAGTATGTTATTATTGGTCATAGTGAACGACGAAGGTATTTATCAGAAAATTATGAAATGGTGCATAAAAAAGTTAAAGCAGTTGTTAATACTGAAAAATTAACTCCAATTATTTGTATTGGTGAGAGTTGGGAAGAGAAGAAGACAGATCAGCGTGATTTTGTTTTAGTTGATCAATTGCAACAGGCTTTAAGCGGTGTTGATGTTCTGGGTAATCAGCAAATAATTATTGCTTATGAGCCAATTTGGGCAATTAGTTCTGGACAAGGAGCAGGAACTGCCATTGAGCCTACTGAAGCTGAATATGCTCATAAAATCATTAAGTTAACCTTAAATGATATGTTCGGCGTAGAAGTGGTAAGTAATAATTTTCGTATAATTTATGGAGGTAGTATTGACAGCAAAAGTGTTAAAGGTTTTGCTAATTTAGAAAATATAGATGGTTTATTAGTTGGTGGGGCGAGTCTCAAAGCAGATGAATTCTTTAAAATAGCTTCCAGTTTATAAGGGTTATATATCAAATGAGACCAGAGACAAAAATTTTTAAATTTTTAAATTTTTAATTTTATAAATAATTTTTAATGCTTCAATTTTTAATTAATTCAGGATTTAAAAGTTTGTTTAAAAATTACCTGTCCCGCTTTTGCGGTGAAAAATTAGAATTTATTTAAAAATTATAAAATTATAAAATTAAAAATTATTTCTTAAGCTAAAAAATTAATTAAACAACTATCATTTAAAATTAATAAAAAGTTAAAAAGTGTCTCTGGTTTTTATTTGATATATAACTTCTAAGCTTTAAAATTAATTTTAAATTTAAAAATAAATTTATGTTGGTTCATATCAAAACTTTAGTTAAAAATGCTCAGAAAGGTGGTTATGCTATTGGGGCATTTAATGTTACTAATTTAGAGTCAATTTTAGCAGTGGCTCAGGCAGCTGTTAAAGCAAATTCTCCAGCAATAATTCAAGTTTCGGAAGCAGCAATTAAATATATGGGGCTTAAGCCGATTACTCATATGGTATCTACTGTAGCTAAAAACGTGGCAGTTGATGTGCCGATTGCTTTACATCTTGATCATGGCTCTAGTTTTGATTCTGTTTTTGAATGTATTAATGCTGGTTTTTCTTCTGTGCATATTGATGCCTCAAGCCTGCCCTTAGATGAAAATATTAATTTAACGAAACAAGTTATAAGAGTAGCGCATGCTAAGCATGTTTGGGTGCAAGGAGAAGTGGGGGCAATTGCTGGGTCTCATGGAGATATTACTAGTAAATTAGAAAGTATTCCTTTGGCAAAATTAGAAGAAGTTGTTAAATTTGCTAAAGAGACTGGAGTTGATACAATCGCAGCAGCTGTTGGCACAGCGCATGGCATACATGTAAATGAAAGTATTGTTTTTAAATTGTTAAAAGCGATAAAAGAACAAGTAAAAATTCCTTTTGTTTTACATGGCGCATCTGGCGTAGATGATGCTAAAATAAAAAGAGCAATTAAAGAGGGTGTTAGCATTATTAACATAGGCACTGATTTAAAAGTAGCTTTTTGTCGAACTTTAATGAAAGAATGTTTAAATAATAAAAAAGAAACTGATCCTAGAACTTTATTAAAGCCAACAATTGGCGCGATGGAAAAGGTGGTCGTTGCCAAAATGGAATTATTTGGTAGTACAGGAAAAGCAGGTATTCATGAAACTCATTAATCAGTTAATTTTATTATATGTATAATATTATTCCTTTAATTTTAATTTTAGTTTGTTTAATTATAGTTATTGTTATTATTTTTAAAAAATTTCCTCTTTTGGCGACTCTTGATGTAAAAAATATTCCTGCTGAAAAAGAAGCTAAAATTAAAGAACAAATTATTGGCGCAAGATTAAAAAGAAGTGTTATTAAATGGTGGTCTCAATTTATTAGATTTACTGAGCCATTGGTAAAAGTTTTTAATAATTTATTTAGTTCGTTATATAAAAAATTGCAAAGATTAAAAGATGAATATCAAAAACCAGCGTTTAATTTAAATAATGACAAGCTAGCGATTGATCAGTTATTTGACGAGGCAATTGTGTTAAAAAAACAAGATAATTTGGCGATGGCAGAAAAAAAATATATTAAAATCATAGGTTTAGATAGTAAAAATATTAGAGCATTTGAAGAGTTGGGGCGGTTATATTTTGAACAAAAAAGTTTTGAAGAGGCTAAACAAGCATTTGAACATGTTTTAAAATTAAAACAAGATGATAAAGATACTTCTGATAATTTAGCGCAAATTGCCAATGAAAAAGACGGTCTTAGTCAATCTGAGTGTGACTATATTGAATCATTAAAAGGAAATAAGCAAAATGCCCAGACTTTTTATAGCTTAGCATTGGTTTATCAAGCATTAGATAATTTACCAGAGGCTATTAGCAGTTTAGCAAAAGGCTTAGAAATAGAGCCAAATCATCCTCGTTTTCTTGACACAATGTTGGAATTAAGTATAATGATAAAAGATAAAATATTAGCGTTAGACACCTATGACAAGTTAGTAGCGGCTAATCCAGAAAATAAGAAAATTGAGTTATTTAAAAAACAGATTGATGAGTTGTAATTAATTTTTGATTTTTGTTTTTACAATTTTGTTTTAAGATTGATTTTTTAAAAATTGTAAATGTGAAAATTGAAAATTTTTTTATTTGCCGTTGTAGCTCAGCTGGTACCCCGCATTTGCGGGGCATGGTAAGGAGTTTTATGTTTTATACCTATATTTTAAAATCA
Organism: Patescibacteria group bacterium; assembly: GCA_018817545.1. Classification (GTDB taxonomy): domain Bacteria; phylum Patescibacteriota; class Patescibacteriia; order Patescibacteriales; family GWC2-42-12; genus JAHITL01. Next base: position 1,964 of record JAHITL010000040.1, on the reverse strand, counting down.
TTAAAAGATCAAAGAAGATATATTGGTTATTCTGGTAATATATTAGATAGGTTAGATTCTTATAATACTGGTTTAAATCCATCAACAAAGAATCGTCGTCCTTTTAAATTAATTTGTTTTAAAATTTTTGAAACAAAACCTGAGGCTACTAAATATGAAAGATATTTAAAAAGATTGAAGGGTGGAAAACAATTGGAAATTGAAATAAAGATGATGTTAGAAAATGCCGTTGTAGCTCAGCTGGTAGAGCAACTCCATGGTAAGGAGTAGGTCCGCGGTTCAATTCCGCGCAACGGCTCCGAGTCAATTATGAATTACGAATTATGAATTAGGAATTAGGAATTAGGAATTATGGATAGTATTATCTTATAATTCGTAATTGATAATTTGTAATTGTTAATTGATTATGGGTCGGTACCAAAGCGGTCAACTGGGGCAGACTGTAAATCTGCTGGCTTTCGTCTTCGTAGGTTCGAATCCTACCCGGCCCACATAAAATTAAATTATTAAATTATTAAATTATTTTTTATTTTATTAAATAATTTAGATTTTAAAATAAATAAAATTATGCCACAAGATAACATGATGAAATTGGAGTGCAAGGAATGTAAGAGAATTAATTATTTTTCAAGAAAAAATAAAAAAACTCTTAAGGACAGATTAGAAATGAGTAAATATTGCAAACATTGCAAAAAGCACACTCTACATAAGGAAACTAAATAAAATTGAATTTCTCTTTTTTGTTAAATGGGTCTGTCGTCGAATACCCCGCATTTGCGGGGTATTCGACGACAGACCCTAAATGCCATATTTGGTGACAGACTCTAATATTATTTTTTTCTAAAATTATTAGGTCTTGAGCGAGAAAAATTTAATCTTCCGAAGCTTGAAGTTCTGCCGTATCTTGAATATGTTGGACGCGTATTAGATCTCTCTAGTTCGGCGAACTTTGTTAAATTTAATTTTTTATTTATCAATCTTTCAATACTAACAATATCTTTGCCTTGGTTTGGTGTTGCAAAAGAAATCGCCTTGCCAACATTTCCAGCTCTAGCAGTACGTCCAATACGATGAACATAATCCTCTGAATTATCAGGTAAATCATAGTTTACTACTAGTTCTATGTTATTAACATCTATGCCTCGCGCGGCAATATCAGTAGCAATTAAAATTCTATATCTTTTATTTTTAAATCCAGCCATTGATTCGCAACGTTGACTAAAGGAAAGATTAGAATGAATCTCAGCCACTTTGTGGCCACTTAATTTAAGGTCTTTAGTTAATGTTTTAACGCCATGTTTAGTGCGGACAAAAATTAAAATAGCCCCATTAAATTGATTAAGAATTTTTTCTAATTGGATATATTTGTCTTCTTTTCTCATTACATATATTTCTTGATCAACACGTTCAACAGTCGTTCCTTGTGGAGCTACTTCAATATGAATTGGTAAATTCATGTGCAAAGAAGCGAGTTTTAAAATAGATATTGGCATTGTTGCAGAAAACAATAATGTTTGTCGTTCTTTAGGAATTTGTTTAATAATTTCTTCTATTTGTGGAGCAAATCCCATATCAAGCATTAAGTCGGCTTCATCCAAAATTAAGATTTTAATGTCATCTAATTTTACCCAACCTCTTTTTAAATGGTCATTGAGTCTTCCAGGAGTGGCAATTAAAATGTGAGGATTTCTTCTAAGACTTTGCGCTTGGCGTCCGATAGCTTCACCGCCAATTAAAACAGCTGTTCTTAAACCAAATTTACTTCCTAATTTTCTTAAATTTTCATCGACTTGTAATGCTAATTCGCGAGTAGGGAGTAATACAAGACCTCGCCCTTTATTAAAGGCCAGTCGTTCTACTAAAGGAATACCAAAAGCAAATGTTTTGCCAGTTCCTGTTTGGGCAACTCCAATTAAATCTTGTCCAGCAAGAATTACTGGAATTGATTTTGCTTGAATTGGAGT
>JAHITL010000039.1 GCA_018817545.1 Patescibacteria group bacterium | reverse complement strand
TTATTTTTCTTATTTATCTTATTTTCTTATTTAATATTATCTTTTTAATTAAATCCTCGTCGTCTTTGCTATCTAACTTTTTTTCCAATACTTTTTCAACTGTAATTAAAACTAAACTGGCTATTTCTTGTTTTATTTCTTTTAATACTTGAGCTTTTTCAATTTGCATTTTTTCTTTTTCCTGATTAATAAGCTGACCAATTTCTTCTTTGGCTTTAATCAGCATCGCTTGCTTATTTTCTTCAGCTTGACGATCAGCTTTAGCTAAAATTAAACTAGCTTCTTTTTTAACTTCTGCTATTTTTTCTTTATATTCTTCTTCAGTTTTAGTTAATTTTTCTTCAATTTTTTTTGCATCATTTAAACTTTTAGCAATTTTTCCCGATCGATCCTCCATTATTTTCATTAATGGTTTAATAACAAAAAAATAAAGCACAAAAAAAACAATAGTAAAATTTATTGCTTGAGCAAATAATAATTTAAAATCAATATGAAATGTTTCTATTAAACTATCCATAATTTTTTATTTTTAATAATTTTATCACTGTCCCAAAAATGAGACAGTTCATAAAACTACTAAATCAATTTTATTTAATACTGAAGGCTATAATTAAAGCATAAATAGCAATTGATTCTACAAAGGCTGAAGCTAATAACATTGAAATCAAAATTTTTCCAGAAGCTTCAGGATTTCTTCCAATAGCTTCTGTAGCTTTAGCGCCAATTAAACCAATGCCTATTCCTGGTCCGATTGCTCCGAGACCAATGGCTAATGCTTTAGCCAACATAACTGTGTCAATGTCCATAAATTTTAATATTTAATTTATAAAATTAATTTTTTATTAATGTTCTTCTGCGCTAGTCATCATTGTTAAATAAGTTAAAATTAACATTGCAAAAATTAAAGCTTGAACTAATCCAACTAAAATTTCTAAAAACATAAAAGGAATTGGTAAACCAAAAGCTAAAATAGCAATCATTGATGCTACTAATACCTCGCCAGCAAGAATATTACCAAAAAGACGAAAAGACAAACTAGCCATTTTAGCTAACTCTCCAATTATTTCCAATAAACCAACAAATACTTTAATTGGATTAATTATTAAAACTGTTGGATCTTTAATTATATTTTTAGGAATTTCTAAAAGCGCTTTAATATTAATAAACTTATTTAAATATTGCCAAGTACCAATAGTTATAATACCAAAAATATGACTAATTATTACACCTATAAGCGCTAAAGCTAAAGTAGTATTTAAATCTGCCATACCAGAACGAAAAAATGGAATAAATATTTTTTCATTATGTTCTAAAACTACTTTTCCAATTGAACCAACTCCTGGTAAAAGTCCTAACCAATTATTTAATAAAATAAAAACAAAAAAACTAAGAATTATTGGAAAAAATTTTAAAGTTCTTTTTCTAGATCCTGCGACAGAATCAAAAACATCCAAAAGTAATTCAAAAATCATTTCAACTCCATTTTGAAACTTACCAGGAATCATTTTAATTTTTGATTTAAAAAATATACTTGATGCTATAACTATAAAAATTACTAATAATGTATTAAGAAAAGAATTTGTTATTGAAAAATTTCCTATTTTAAATATTGATTCTGCATATAAAGTATGATGATGTTGTATCTCTGTATTTAAAACTTTTTCTCCAGTTAAGTTAGTCGATTGTTCTGCTGAAATCATATTAATTTTTGGGTTTGTTGTCTAATGCTCTTTTAAATAGAAATTTTAGATTTTATGTAAAATATAATATGCGACAGACCCTTTTTATTCTTTTTTTAATTTTTTATTTTTTTCAATAATTTCAATTTTTTTATATTCATCTAAAGTGCTTTTTATTAAACCAAACATAGAAATAATAAAAGCTATACCAATTGATAATAAAAAAAGCCAGGGTTTACTTTGATATTTATTATCCAACCATTTGCCAACAAATAAACCAACGATTACGGGGCCGATTATCCACACTGATAATCTAGTAAACATCAACATCGCTGGTAACCACCAAGCTTGTTTTTTCATATACACCTATATTATATTAATAAAAACTAAAAGTCAAATACAATATTTAATAACCTATAATTAAATATTGAAGAGCGTCTTAGTATTATTTGTTGTAATTTCAGCGACTTTTTCTAAACTTAGGTTTTTTATTTCCGCAATTCTCATTGCAACATATTTAACTAAAAGCGGCTCATTGCGTTGACCGCGAAATGGTTCTGGCGCCATATATGGGCAATCTGTTTCTATCATTATTTTATCAATAGGCACTTTACGAATTAAATCATCCCATTCAGCAGAAAAAGTAATTAAACCTGTAAAAGATATATTTAAACCTAAATTAAAATATTGCCAAGCTAATTCTTCGTCACCAGAAAAACAATGTATTACTCCCCACGCTTTATCCTTTGGCAGACTTTCTTTATGATCTTTTCTAAAACCTTTTAAAATTTCAAGCATATCATCATGAGCCTGACGGCAATGAATAATAACAGGTAATTTTAAATTATTTGCTAGCTTAAGTTGTTTAAGAAAGACTTCTTTTTGTTTTTGTTTTTGCGCTAATGATTCGATAGTAGTAGCATCAACATGATAATAATCTAAACCAATCTCACCTACAGCCACAACTTTTTTAAATTGCGCCAATTTCTCATACACATCGTAGCTAAAACACTCTTCTTGAACATTAAAATCATAGCCATCACCTAAAGCTTTTTGAGTGTTGGTATGTACAGGATGTAAACCAACAGTGGCGTAAACACCTTTTTCATATTTATTAGCATATTCTAAAGCGCGCCTTGAAGTTTTTGCTTCTGCTCCAACCAAAATTATCCATGTATCATTAGCTAAAGCATGACGTATTACTTTATCAGCATCATCTTTAAAAGCATTAAAATTTACATGAGCATGAGTATCTATAAACATAAAATAAAATATATTATTTTCTCAAAATCTTAATATCATTAATATCTCTTAAATCTATTAACCTAGAAGGCTTGATTTTTGCGCATTTTCCAACATCTATTACCAAATCTGGTAAATATTTAAAATATATTTCTAAATTTTTAACATCAGAAAGTGGCTTTTTATCTTTTTTATTTAAACTAGTAGATACTAGCGGGAAACCAACTTTATTAATTATTTTAGTTAAAAAAACATTATCTGGCAACCTAGCCGCTAAACTATTTAAACCACCAGTAAGCTCGTCTGGCAAATTTGATCGACGTTTTAATATAACAGTAATTGGTCCTGGCCAAATCTTTTTTAAATACTCTGCCTGTTTAAAATTAATAAAACAATATTTTTTCAACATAGCAAAATTACTTACCAAAATTAACCGTGGTTTACTCCCCTTTTCTTCCTTAATCTTATTTATTTTTTTAATTGCTTTAATATTTCTTGAATCACAACCCAATCCATAAATCGTATCAGTTGGACAAGCAATTACTAATCCACGCTTTAAATAATCAACAATTAAGTCAATTTGCTCTTGCGTTATTCTGTCTAAATCAACTTTTATAATTTGCATAATTTAAATTAACTTTAATCTTGCTAATAACCCTGGCAACAATAGTGCTAGCATATTAACAAATTTTATAAAAAATGGCACGACTTTTGATTGGGCTAGAATATTTCCAAGCCAACTGATATTTCCAACATAATGTAAAACAACCATTAAAATTAAACCTAAAATAAAACCACCCAACACAAATCCCAAAATAGCGCCTGCTAATCCATTTATAGTTTTTAAAAATGGAATAATCGATAATAAATCAAAAGCATTATTTATAAGAGCGAAAACAAAACAAATTAAACGATTAATTAAAGTAAATAAAACTATAAAAACTATAATTTTTCCAACTGAATCATAACCAAAAAATAAATTTTTTACCCAACCAAAAACCATTAAATAAAAAATAAATGTAAACCAAATACCCAAAACAAATCCGAGCAAAGAACCAAGTGTTTTTATTAACCCGAAAAATAAACCATAAAAAACAAAACCAGCCAAAATGATTAACAAAATTAAATCAAAAATAGGCATAGAAATTAGTTTAAAGTTTATAAAATTATGTAAGGGTCTATCTCCGATTTAAAAATCATAAATTTAAAAAAAATAAACAAATCAGCTTTATCGTATCATTTTATACATATTATCGTATCAAAATGATACGATAAATGCAAAATAAAATTTTAATTGTTAAACAAGCTTAAATTCTAACCAATTTTTAGATTATAGAATAATGGTTATATATCAAATGAAACCAGAAACGAAAATTTTTAACTTAAGCAATAATTTTTAATTTTTAATTTTATAATTTTTAAATAAACTCTAATTTTTCACCGCAAAAGCGGGACAGGTAATTTTTAAACAAACTTTTAAATTCTGAATTAATTAAAAATTGAAACATTAAAAATTATTTA
>JAHITL010000038.1 GCA_018817545.1 Patescibacteria group bacterium | reverse complement strand
TCAGCTCTAATTATCAAGTTCATCCGATTTAAATTGGATTATGGAAAAACCAAGCGATTAAAAATTTTGCAGAGTTATTTAAAAACAATCACAAAAGAGAAAAACAAAAAGAATTTGAACATCAAGCTGAATTAGATAATTTATATAAAATAATAGGCCAACGAGATATCGAACTTAAATGGTTAAAAAAATTATAGTTTGCGCTATACTTGTAATAAGTGGAGCATTTTTCATAATGATCGTCATAAATCTATTATGAAATTGTTTTTTACTTATTCATAAGTGATCTTAAGCAATCAGGATCATTTTGTATTAGCGCTCGATTATCTTGTGTTAGACTCGGAGACTCCTTAGCATATCATCTTGCATTAGAGAAGCCTAAGTATAGAAAAAAATAAAAAAATTTGTTATACTAAAAGCGATAATAAAATAATTTTTAAATTATAATAATATGAACAATGGTCTTGGTCGTGGATTGAGTTCTCTTATTCCGCAAAAAATAAAAAAAATTGCTATTTCTTCTGGCAGTGACGCAGTAATTGAATTGACAACAGAATCAGATAAAAATAGAATTTTTAATATAAAACCTGTTGAAATTGAAGTTAATCCATTGCAACCTAGAAAAAATTTTGCTGAAAAGGAATTGCAAGAATTAGTTGAGTCTATTAGGCAGTATGGAATTATCCAGCCTTTAATTGTTACTAAAAAGAATGACGGTTACGAGTTAATCGCTGGTGAACGTAGTTTACGATCTGCTAAAATATTAAATTTGGCTAGTGTGCCAGCTATTATTAGGCAAGCTGATGAACAAGAAAAATTGGAAATTGCTTTAATAGAGAATGTACAGCGAGAAAACCTTAATTTAATTGAAATGGCTTTGGCTTATCGTAAGTTAATTGATGAATTTAATTTAAATCAGGAACAAGTAGCTTTACGAGTTAATAAATCTAGACCAGCGGTAACAAATGCATTGCGTCTACTTAATCTTCCAGAAGAAATTCAGCAAGCTTTAATGGACGGAAAAATTTCTGAAGGTCATGCAAAAGTAGTTGTTGGTTTGGATAGTGAAGCAAAACAATTAATTTTATTTAAAAAAATATTGCATAATAATTTAACAATTGAAGATACTTCTTTAGAAACACGACATATGGGTGGAACTAAGCATGCTAGAATTAAAATTAATTATGCTGATAAAGACAAAGAATTTGCTTTTAGAGAATTTTTTAGCACAAGAGCTGAAATTAAGCGAAGAGGTAAAGGCGGACAGATTATTATTACTTTTTATGGTGAAGAAGAATTAGCAGAAATGGTTGCTAAGTTGAAAAAACATTAAAACAAAATACAAAATACAATATACAAACTATAAATTATGAAATTTGTCCATTTACATACTCATTCTCATTATTCACTTTTAGATGGTTTAATTAAGCCTGATGATTTGGTGCAAAAAGCGAAAGAAGATGGCGCAACTTGCGCTGTTTTAACTGATCATGGCGTAATGTATGGAGCTATTGAATTTTATCAAAAATGTAAAAAAGCTGGGATTAAGCCGATTATTGGAGTGGAAATGTATTTAACTTTAGGTTCTCGTTTAGAAAAAAACAGCAGAACAGAAGAAAGAAATTATCATTTGATTCTCTTAGCCAAAGATATTGTTGGCTATAAAAATTTAATAAAATTAACAACACTTGCTCATCTCGAAGGGTTTTATTATAAACCTAGAATTGATTGGGAAATTTTGACTAAACATAAAGATGGGTTAATAGCTTTAACAGCTTGTTTGGCAGGCGAAATACCAAGATTAATACAGGCTAACAAATTAGATAAATGTGAAAAAAGATTATTGGAGTATAAAGAACTTTTTGGTAGTGATAATTTTTATTTAGAATTACAGTATCATCCAAATTATCCTGAACAAATTAATGTTAATCAGCAATTGATAGAATTTAGTAAAAAATTAGACATTCCATTAGTAGCTACAAACGATGTTCATTATTTAGATAAAGATGATGATGAAGCGCAGGATATTTTATTGTGTTTGCAAACTAAAAAGAAAAAAGAAGATAGAAATCGTTTAACTATGGTTGGTGAAAATTTTGCTTTTCGCAGTAATAAAGAGATGCTTGAAATTTTTAAAGATACTCCTGAGGCGATTTCTAATACAGTCAAAATTGCTGAGCAATGTAATTTGGAAATTAAATTAAATGAAATACAATTGCCTTATTTTTCTGTTCCAGATGGATATGATTGTGATAGTTATTTAACAGAATGGAGTAAAAGGGGATTGATAGAACGTTATGGTTGTGATTATCAACACGTTGAAGAAGCTATTAGACAACGAATGGATTATGAATTGTCTGTTATTAGAAAAATGGGTTGGTCTTCGTATTTTTTAATAGTTGCAGATTTTGTTAATTGGGCAAAAAATAGTAAGATCGTTGTTGGTCCTGGTCGTGGTTCAGCAGCAGGTTCGCTAGTTTGTTATTTGGTAAATATTACGAATATAGATCCTTTAAAATATGATTTATTATTTGAACGTTTTCTTAACCCTGATAGAATTTCTATGCCTGATATTGATATGGATTTTGCTGATATTAGACGTGATGAAGTTATTCGTTATGTTGAAGAAAAATATGGCAAAGATCATGTAGCTCAAATTATTACTTTTGGTACTATGGCTGCCAGAGCTGCTATAAGAGATGTTGGTAGAGCGCTTAGTTATCCATATGATTATTGTGATAAACTAGCCAAGATGATTCCGCCGTTGTGTAAAATAGATCAAGCGCTAGAAGAGGCGCTTGAGTTTAAAAATATTTATAAAAATGAAGATGCCGCTAATAAAATTATTAATTATGCAAAACGTTTGGAGGGTGTTGCGCGACATGCTTCAACTCATGCCTGCGGGGTAATTATTACTAAAGAGGCTTTAACAGAATATGTGCCTTTGCAGTATGCCTCGTCATCAGATAGAACAATTGTTTCTCAATATTCGCTTCATCCTGTTGAAGATTTAGGATTATTGAAAATGGATTTTTTGGGTTTGAAAAATTTAACTATTATTGAGTCTGCAATTAAAATTATTAAAAATACTAGAGGTTTAGAAATTGATGTTGATAAAATACCATTGGATGACAAACCAACTTATAAATTATTTCAGAAAGGTGAAACTACTGGTGTTTTTCAATTTGAATCTAGCGGAATGAAACGTTATTTACATGAGTTAAAACCAACAGAATTTGAGGATATTATTGCTATGGTTGCGCTTTATCGTCCAGGTCCGATGGAATGGATTCCTGATTATATTGCAGGAAAGCACGGAAAGAAAAAGCCTGTTTATTTGCACGCTAAGCTTGAGCCAATTTTACTAAAAACTTATGGAGTGGCTATTTATCAAGAGCAAGTAATGCAGATTGTTCGAGATTTGGCTGGTTTTACTATGGCAGAAGCTGATGTTTTACGAAAAGCTGTTGGTAAAAAAATTGTAAAATTGCTTGCTGAACAAAAAGAAAAGTTTATCGATGGATGTGTAAAAAATGGTATTGCTAGCCAATTAGCAGAAAAGATTTTTTCGTTTATTGAACCTTTTGCTGGCTATGGTTTTAATCGTAGTCATGCAGCTTGCTACGCATTGATTGGTTATCAAACAGCTTATTTAAAATCTAAATGGCCGACAGAATTTATGGCAGCATTATTAACTGCTGATCAGCAAAATATTGATCGTATTGCTATTGAAATTGAGGAATGTCGTCATATGGGAATAGATGTTTTATCGCCTGATATTAATCAGTCTTTTGAATCTTTTACAGCAGTAGCTTTAGAAACAGAAGCACCTAAGACTATACGGTTTGGATTAAAAGCTGTTAAAAATATTGGTGATCATATTGCTGAGGTAATAATTGAGGAGCGTAAAAATAATGGAGTATTTAAAGATTTATCTGATTTTTTAGAAAGAATTTGTGATAAAGATTTGAATAAAAAATCATTGGAAAGTTTGATTAAGTGCGGTGGGCTTGATCAATTTGGTGAACGCGGTCAGCTTTTGAAAAATGTTGAAAGTATGTTGGAATTTAATCGTGAAACCAGTAAAATAAAAAACAATGGACAAGCAAGTCTATTTGGTGAAATTCCTAGTCTTTTAAATAATAAAATAAAATTAGAAAGCGCTGAGCCTGTTAAGCAATTGGAAAAATTAAATTGGGAAAAAGAATTGCTGGGATTGTATATTACTGGACATCCTTTTTTGGAATATGAATCTTTGATCGATAGAAATTTAATTTTGCCTATTGTTAAAATGGGTAAGAATTTATCTGCTCGTCAAATTATTATTGCGGGAATCATTATTAAAATTCAAAAAATAATTACTCGTTCTAATGAATCAATGCTTTTTGTAAAAATTGAAGATTCAACTGGCGTTATTGAATCTTTGGTTTTTCCTAGTTTATTAAAAGAGAATGTTAGTATTTGGCAAGAAGGTAAGGCTGTTATTTGTCTTGGTAAATTATCGAACAAGGATCAGCAGGTAAAATTTTTATGTAATCGCGTTGTTGAATTAGTTATTGATAATGCTACGGAAAAAATAGCTAAATTTATTAAGGATGCTGATATTAGTATTCCTAATAAATCATTTGAAAAATGTTCAGTGTCAACTTCAACTTCAACTTCAACTAAAGCTTCAACTTCAACAAAAGCTTCAACTCAAGTTTTAGCCTCAACAACTGTTAAACAAGACAATCTTGTTGATAAAGTAAATGTAAATTATTTGCAATTCGATGAAAATAAATTATATGTTTTGTTAGATAGTAAAATAAATCCAGTAATTTTAACGAAGCTAAAGGATCTATTAATTAAACATAATGGTGATAAAAAGGTTTATTTTAAAATTAAATCTCAAACTTTGCCAAATAAATTTGATTTAATAGAAACAGATTTTGCAGTTATTTATGACCAGTCTTTAATTAAAGTTATCAATGATTTACTGAATAGTTAGTAGTAATGGACATCTCGGCGGTATTTTAGATGATGTGATGTGCGATTTTTATTTTATTTGAAAAAATGCTATATTATAGTTATGAACACAATAGCTAAAAAACGTAATTTAGGTCAATTTTTTACCACAAATTCGGATTATATTTTGCAAGGATTTAGAGATTTCGTGAAAAATAAAGAGATTACTGATCCTTTTGCAGGGAATCAGGATTTGCTTAATTGGGTAAAAAATAATAAATGTAAAAAAATTATAGGTTTTGATTGTGATAAAAGTTATATTGATGAAAAAAATGTTTTTCTCAACGATTCCATAAACTTGCCTAAAGATTATAAATTTGTTTGCACCAATCCGCCATATCTGCATAAAAACAAGGCTACAAAAGAAATTAAAGAGAAATTTTTTTCTGGAATAAATTCTAACTTTGAAGATTTATATCAAATTTCCATTTTTTCAATTTTAAATTGCGAGGAAGGCATAGTTATCGTGCCATTAAATTTTTTATGCGCTGAAAATTCAAAAAAAATTAGAGAATTGTTTTTTGAAAAATTTGAAATAATAAAATTAAATATTTTTTCAGAGCAAGTTTTTGACGATACCACATATAATGTTATTTCGTTCTATTTTAAAAGGAAGCAAAAATTGTCTGAAAAAAATATTATAGATATAACAATTTATCCTGAAAACAAAAAAATAAAATTAACACTTGAAAAAAAGTCTGGCTGGCAATTCGGCGGAGATTTTATTTATAAAATAAAAAATATTAAAAACGAGTTGGGCATTTTTCGTCTTACAGAAGATTATTTAAAATCTGGGGAATATGAAGTGGAAATTGCATTACAGAATGTCAAAGATAAAAAAGTATTGAAATTAAGCAACGATATTAAAAAATTGCTTGAAAAAAATATTTTATTTTTGCGAGCCATAGATAGCAAAAATGGCAAAAAAATTCAGCTTGAGGATATCAGAAAATATAAAATATCTGGCTTGGTCGGAAAAAATACTTCGCGAAACATGGCTCATCTTATTTTTAAAAAAGAAGTACCTATTAATGAGCAACTTGAGTTAATGAAAAAATTTAATGATGAGTTGTCTGTTAATCGCGAAAAATACCTTTCCTTTTTTCTCACAAATTTTAGGGATAATAATCGCAAAAGAATATCATTCGATTTAGCTTACAAATTTTTAAACCTTATTTATTATGAAAAAAATTCAAAACAACCTGCATTATTTTGAAATATCAAAAAATAATCAAGAAAAATTACTTGATGATTTTTATGTATTTGACGAAAAACAT
>JAHITL010000007.1 GCA_018817545.1 Patescibacteria group bacterium | reverse complement strand
TGCGCGTTATCATGATAAATTATTATTTCCTGAACGTCGGATTATTGTTGGTTTATTAGATGATCCTAATATGAATTATTTATATGCTAAACTAGCTAGAGTATTTCCTGTTTATTATTACAACTTTTCTTTTAAAGAAAAAGATCTTAATTATTTAAATAATAGTAAATTGTCAAAATTAAATATAAAATTAAAGCCAATTACTAAAATTGGCGAAGAATTTACTTTATATAAATTGGAAAGAGTATTCGGCGACAGACCCTTAATAAATAAATTTTAAATTTATGCTAATTGGTATAGATGCGCGTTTTTATGGACCTATTGGGAAAGGATTGGGTCGCTATGTTCAAGAAGTGATTGATAATTTAATTGAGATAGATCAAGTCAATAAGTATGTTATTTTTTTAGGAAAAGAAAATTTTGCAGATTTTAAGATAGTAGATAGCAAAAGAGTTAAAAAAATTATGATTAACATCGGTTGGTATGGCTTTAAAGAACAATTATTATTTCCTTTTTATATTTGGCGTGAACATTTAGATTTAATGCATTTTCCTCATTTTAACGTGCCAATAGCATGTCCAGTTAAATTTGTAGTAACGATTCATGATTTAATTTTAATTAAATATCCAACTTTAAGAGCGACAACTTTAAATTGGTTATTTTATAAAATTAAAAATTTAGCATACAAGTTGATTATTTCATCAGCAATTAAGCATTCTCAAAAAATTATTGCTGTTTCTGATTTTACTAAAAAAGATATTATTAGCCAATTTAAAGTTTTATCAGAAAAAGTAGTTGTTACTTATGAAGGTGTAGCAGAAACATTAATTCAGAAACAACAAAATCAAAATGATTTAGAAAAGAAAGATTTTTTATTAAGTAATAAAATAGTTAAGCCATATCTGCTTTATGTTGGCAATGGTTATCCACATAAAAATTTAGAAGGATTGATTAAAGCTTTTCAAATCATAATTAAAAAATATGATAATTTGCAATTAGTATTGGTTGGCAGAAAAGATTATTTTTATAAACGGTTAAAAGAGTATGCTGAAGAACTTAATCTATGGCAAGAAAATAGTATTGATTCAAAAATAATATTTCCAGATTTTGTTCCAGATAATAAATTAAATATTTTATATAATCAGGCTTTGTTTTATATTTTTCCTTCGTTTTATGAAGGCTTTGGTCTTCCACCGTTAGAAGCAATGGCTAATGGTTGTCCAGTAATTAGTTCAAATAGAACCAGTTTGCCAGAAATTTTAGGACAAGCTAGTAATTATTTTAATCCAGAAGATCAATCTGATATGCTTTGTCAGATTGAACGATTAATTAATGATAGTGATTTGCGCAAGAGATTGGTAAAATTGGGATATGAGCAGATAAAAAAATATAGCTGGAAGGATTGCGCAAAAAAGACATTGGAAGTTTATGAAAATTGTTTAAAAATTGAAAATTGAAAATTTGCATTTTAAAAAATAATTGACAAAAATTGGGAATTAAATGAAGATTAGAGCATTGGGGATGTGGTGAAATTGGTATACACGCATGCCTTAGGAGCATGTGCCGCAAGGCATGAGAGTTCAAGTCTCTCCATCCCCACAATATTATGGATTTACTTAAAGATTTAAATGAAGAGCAACTAAAAGCCGTTTTGCATAAAGACGGTTCTTTGTTGATTGTGGCTGGTGCTGGCACTGGCAAAACCACGGTGATTGCTCAACGCATTGCTTATATTATTGAACAAGGGCTAGCCAAGTCTGATGAGATTTTAGCTTTAACTTTTACTGAAAAAGCTGCTACTGAAATGGAAGATCGTGTAAGCGCATTATTGCCTATTGGTTATCTTGATTTGTGGATTTCAACTTTTCATAGTTTTTGTGAAACGATTTTGAAAGCGCATTGTTTAGAAATAGGTTTGCCTAGTGGTTTTAAATTAATTAATGATTTTGGACAGTGGGCATTGGTTAAAAAAAATTTAGATAAATTTGATTTGGATTATTATCGTCCTCTTGGTAATCCTACTAAATTTATTCAAGCTTTGATTAGACATTTTGGACGAACTAAAGATGAAAATATTAGTCCAGCTGATTATTTGGTTTATGCGAAAGAACTAAAATTAAAGCTTGATCAAATGTTAAGTGGAGATAAAAAGTTAAAAGTCAAAAGTCAAAAGTTAAAAGTTAATTTTGAAAATTTTTATAATGCTGACGGCGTATTTGATCAAAATATTGCTGAGCAAGAAGTTAAAAGAGTAAAAGAAATTGCAAATGCTTATAGCGTTTATCAGCAATTACTTTTAGATAATAATGCTTTGGATTTTGGCGATTTAATAAATTATTGTTTAAAATTATTTAGAGATCGTCCCGCTATTTTAGAAAAATATAAAAAACAATTTAAATTTATTTTATTAGATGAATTTCAAGATACTAATTGGGCGCAATATGAATTAATAAAATTATTAGTTTCAAGCAAAGAAAATTTGGTTGTTGTAGGTGATGATGATCAAGCAATCTATAAATTTCGCGGAGCGTCATTATCAAATATTTTACAATTTAAAAAAGATTTTCCAAAATCAACAGAAATTATTTTAACAAAAAATTATCGTAGTGGACAAAATATTTTAGATTTGTCTTATGAATTTATAAAACTTAACAATCCTAATAGGTTAGAATGTCAATTAAGTCAAGAATTAGTTGAAAGTCAAAAGTTAGATAAAAAGTTGATTGCGCAAAATATTGTTGATGCTAATTTTTCATCAATAGAAGTTCTTAGCGGGGTTGATTTAGAAGATGAAGTTAAACTTGTTATTGAAAAAATTATTGAACTAAAAATAAAAGATAGCACTTGTAGTTGGAATGATTTTGCTATTTTGGTGCGCGCTAATGATAGCGCAAAAGTTTTTATTGATGAATTAAATCAGGCGCAATTGCCTTATATTTTTGGTTCTTCTCGTGGTCTTTATTTAAAACCTATTATTATAGATGTTATTTCTTATTTTAAATTATTAGATAATTATCATGAAAGTAGAGCTGTTTATCGTATTTTAAATTTGCCTATTTTTTCTTTTACTTATCAAGAAATAATTAATTTAAATTTTTTAGCAACAAAAAAAGCTTGGTCGCTTTATGAAGTTTTAATTAATTCTAATATTTGGAAACCAACATCAGAATTACAAAAAAAAATAGATAAGATTTTAATTTTGATTGATAAGCATACAGAGTTGATTAAACAACATAAAACTAGTGAAATTTTTTTGGCTTTTATGAATGATAGTGGGTATTTACAATTTTTAATTAGTCAGGACGATCAAGAGAGTCAAACGTCAGCAAATTTATTAAATCAGTTCATGAAAAGAATTAGGACGTTTGAATCTACTAATGATGATAAGTCAGTTAAAGCTTTTTTGGAAGAATTGAATATGGAAATGGAGGCAGGAGAAGAGGGTAATTTAGCTATTGATTTAGATGTTGGACCAGAAGCTATTAAAATTTTAACAGTTCATGGCGCTAAAGGCTTAGAATTTAAGTATGTTTTTATTGTTAATTTAGTTGATAAACGTTTTCCAACAATAGAACGTAGTGAGCAAATCGGTTTACCAGATGCTTTGATTAAGGAAATTTTGCCTACGGGAGATGTTCATTTACAAGAAGAGCGACGATTATTCTATGTAGCGATGACACGCGCTAAGATTGGATTGTATTTTAGTTGGGCAGAAGATTATGGTGGTGTGCGTAAAAAAAAGCAATCAAGGTTTTTACAGGAATTAGGAATGATGAATCAGAAATCAGGAATTAGGAAGCAGGAGTTAGGAATTAGGAAGCAGGAAGTAGAAATTAAGAGTCAGGAAGAAAAAAATAATATTCCTTCCCCGTCTTATTTTTCATATACTCAATTGGCAGCTTTTTCTAATTGTCCATATCAATATCGTTTTGCTCATATTCTAAAGGTGCCAGTAAGTGGAAAGGACATTTTTTCTTTTGGTAAAACTTTGCATATAACTTTGCAAAAATTATTTAGCTTGATTAATGAAAGGTGTGAATTAAATCAAGCTAATTTATTAAATATTACCTCTGCTTCCTCTAGTCCTAAAATTAAATTAGAGGAATTATTAGAGCTTTATAGCGCTAGTTGGATTGATGATTGGTATGATTCAAAAGAGAAAAAAGAAGAACGTCGTAAACAAGGACGAGAAATTTTAACAGGTTTTTATAAAAAATATAATGATAATTGGCCAACAGCTTTATTTTTGGAAAAAGGTTTTAATATTAAATTAGCTGATAATGATGGATGGAATACTATTCGTGGAGTTATTGATCGAATTGATCAAGTGAGTGATAAAAATGGTAAAAATAAAATTAAAATAGTTGATTATAAGACAGGTAATCCAAAAAGCAAATTAACTTTTGATGAAAAAGAGCAACTATTTATTTATCAGATAGCTGCTGAGGAAATATTTAGACAGCCAGTAGATAGTTTGTCTTTTTATTATTTAAATAATAATACTGAAGTTGAATTTCTTGGTAGCAAGGAAGATTTAGCAAAAGTCAAAGCTAAGGTTTCTGCTACTATTGCGGAAATAAAAAAGCGCGAGTTTTTGCCAAAACCAGGCCCACTTTGCAAGTTTTGTGATTTTAAAGATATTTGTGAGTTTAGGCAAAACTGAAGTTAATTTTTAATTTTCAATTTTTAATTTTTAAACAATGACTTAATGTTTTAATTTTCAATTAATTTTTTTTAAGCTAGTCCTCTATTTTATAAAATATTTGCAATAATTTTCAATTAAGCGATATTACTTAATTGAAAAATTAATTCATTAATCCCGCAATATGCGGGAGAAAATTAAAAATTGAAAATTAAAAATTAACTTTATGCTAGATATAAAAACATTATTAGAAAAAACAATTAAAAAGCATGGCTTTAACAAGAAAATTGCTGAAAAAAAAGTTAAAGAAGTTTTTAGTCAAGTTGTTGAGCAATTGTTTGATAAAGGATTGGCTTATCGTGTAAAACCAATGAATATTAAAGAAGGCTATTTAACAGTAGCTTCTTTGTCAGATAGTTCAATTGAGCAGATAAAAATTAAAGAAGCAAAAATAATTAGTAAAATAAATCAAGAATTAGGAGAGGACATTGTAAAAAATATTAAATATTTAAGCTAGTAATATAGTTTATTGAAAAATATTTTTTTAGATGTTAATATATAAATAATGTTTTTATTAGTTTTTATTTTGTAGTCTTTTAACTTTACACTTTTAACTTTTTTATGTCTTTGCGTTCTTATTTAATTATTATGATTTTAGCCACTTTATTATGCTGGGTGGCGTTTGGTGTAATTGTGCAAACAGTTAATCCTGAAGTAACTAATTCGGTTGGTTTTTTATTATTTTATTTGTCTTTATTTTTAGCTATTGTTGGTACATCTACTATTGTTGGTTTTGTTATTAGGTTTATTGGTTTGCGACACGAACTTATTTTAAATTCAGTTATATCAGCTTTTCGTCAATCATTTTTGTTTGCTTTTTTTATAATAGCTACTTTATTTTTATTAGCATCTAATTTATTTAGTTGGCTTAATGTTGGATTATTAATTATTAGTTTGTCAGTTGCAGAGTTTTTTCTACTAAGTTATAAAATAAATCATAAATTAGCGATTGAAAATCAGGA
>JAHITL010000037.1 GCA_018817545.1 Patescibacteria group bacterium | reverse complement strand
TTTTCTTTAAAAGAAAAGTTGTAATAATAAACAGGAAATACTCTAGCTAGTTTAGCATATAAATAATTCATATTAGGATCATCTAATAAACCAACAATAATCCGACGTTCAGGAAATAATAATTTATCATGATAACGCGCAATAATTATTGAATTTTTCTCTGTTAACTTTAAGATTCTTGTAAATTGCTCAAAACTAACAACTTGTTTAGTAGCAGTAGGAATTAAACCCTCTTCAGAACCAATTAAAACAAAAACTAAGGAAATAAAAATAATAAATAATACTATAGTTGATTTTGCGATAACGGCTAGGATTTTATTTTTAAACAAATCACAAAATTTATTAATTGCAATACTAACAAAAGGCAAAGAGCCTAAATAAATAAATAACCAATATCTTGTATAAGAATTCCCAATAGTAATGCTAGTTTTATTTGGATTATCAAAAAAACTCCAACTGCCATAATATAATAACAAAATAATTGAAGCAATAATATAAGAAAATAAATAAGCATAATCTTTAATTTTCCAATGTTTAATTTTGCAAACAAATATTAATAATCCTAAAATAGCTAGCCAAAACAACCACCAAAACATTTTAACAAAATAATTATCAAACATTTTAAAACTAAGATCTGATTTAAAGCCAAAAAAGAAAATATCTTTTTTAAGCAATGACAAACTATTCTTAATCAAAAGATATTTTTCTGACATATTTGCTTGCTTACCCAAAGTATCTTTAGCTAAGTTACCGCTAGTTTTAGCCACCTCAATAATAGAGTTATTCATTTCAGGATAACCTCCCTGCCAATATGAGCCATAAAGAACTTTATTCCAATTTGCAACAGGTAAAAAAGCTAGGAAAAGAAAAGAAATAAAAATTAAAATTTTAGTTAAACTGATTCTATTAATATTAAATAACCATAAAATTATTAACATTGGTCCAAGCCAAATAAGCTCTGACGTACGAGTAATAATTGCCAAACCAAAAAAACCACCGCTCAAAGCAGCAAAACAAAGTCCTTTCCAATCAACTAATCTTTTAGATATCTTTTTAGATGACAAAAATGTCGCAAAATAAAAGCCTATTATTAATAACACTATAAAAAGAACATTATGAAACATACTACGAGCACTATAATAAATATAAACAGGAAAAAAAGCTAAAAGCAATGAAGCGATAAAAGCATCACGACGACTAAAAATTCTAGCCATCAATAAATAAAAAAAGATTATTCCAAGACCGCCAAATACTGGTGTTAAAAAAGGTATTATTTTTAAACTAGTAAAAGAAGCAATTTTGCCATAAATTAAAATGATTCCCAAAAAACTGACTGGCTTAAGCCAACCATTATCAGAACGAAAACTTCGTGGAGCTACAATATCGCTAGCATAAAAACCTGCAGGCTCAAAAAATTGCAACTGATTTTGCTTACCATAGAGTTTAGCAAAAGTATAATTAGCTGTTTCATCTGGCGATGACCATTTTACAAAATTGTCTTTTTGAGTAAAATAATTAAAACTACTAGTGCCAATAAAAAAACAAATGGCCACAATAATTAATATTAAGCCACGCCAATTTATTTTTAAATAATTAAATAACTTTTTAAACATAAAAACTACTATAAAGGGTCTTCACATCGAACTACATTAACTTTATAACTTTATATCCCATGCGTTAATAAACTCACAATAGCAAAAGCAATCGCTAAATATAAAGCATAAGATGCAAATGGTAATAAAGATGCCCAATTATTAATAATTGCTAGAAGCAAAATTACCACACCAGCGACCTGAAGAAACATTTTAATTTTTCCCCAAATATTTGCCTGTACTATTTTACCATCTTGTTTTTTAATTCTAATCCATGCTGTAATTATGAAAACTATTTCTATAACAACAATAGCCACAGCAGTCCAAACATCAATATATCTCAAAACAATAGCAAACACCATAGAACCAATCAATATTTTATCAGCTAACGGATCGTATATTTTACCCCATTCAGTTATTTGATTGCGAGTCCTGGCCATTGAACCATCTAATGCATCAGTAAAAGCTATAAACAAAAAAGCTATTAATCCAATATAATACTGTTCATAAACCATTAAAACAACAACTGCTGGCGTAGCTATTATTCTAAAAACAGTCAAATGATTTGGCTTTATTATTTCAGGAATTAATTTTAAAATAGTCGCTGCTAAAAATTTGTCATGCCAAAAAATTTTGTTTGCTTTTTGAAATTCTTTTGAGTGATTTGATCGGCTGTAAGTTAGCATAAAATGTGTTATATTAATATATATAAATATTATGATAAAACTTAACATTAAACTAAGCTACAACTCTATATTAACAGCAATTTTGATATTTGTCTTGTGTCTAATTATTAGCGGCGCTTCTGTTTATTATTTTTATAACCTTAATAAGCTAGGAGTAGAATTAAGTATAGTTTTAGCAATAATTTTTTCTACTTTTTTTGCCTTTATCAATAAAAAATTCACAATAACAACAAGGCATAATTTATTACTACGATTATCACCAATTAAAAAATTAAATTTTGTTGATTTTACATTAATCTTAAGCTATTTATTGTGTCTAATAACAAATTTCTATTTACTTTATTCCAAACAAACGACTGAATCAATAGTATCTCCATGGCAAGTTGTTTCTGGCTGGTTTTTCTTTGGATATGGTTTAACAGGGCTTATTTTATTAGTATTAATTTTTAGAGATTATAATACAAGCGCTAATAATTCATCAAATAAAAATTTCTTAATTTTTTTAATCAGCGCTTTTTATTTTTTATCATTTTCCGTTGCTTGGATTACTTATAAAATTGGCTATGGATTTGATCCTTTTATCCATAGAGCAACAATGGAATTGATAGATAAAACAGGCTCAGTAGATCCAAAACCACTTTATTATCTTGGTCAATATAGCTTAATTGTAATTGCGCATAAACTTACAAGCATTCCAATTATCTGGCTAGATAAATTACTAGTCCCCTTTTTTGCAGCGCTTTTTCTTCCAATGATTCTATATAAAGTACTTGCTAAATGGTTCTTATCTAATCGCCTTATTCCATTATTATCTCTATCTCTTTTAATACTCCCCTACTCTTTTTTTATTGTTACAACCCCACAAAGTTTAGCTTATCTTTTTTTACTGTTAGCTATTTTATTAGGAATAGCTTGCGCCAATATTGCTGATTTACTTTTAATATACCTATTAGCTTTAGCAACATTAACAATTCAACCACTAGCAGGTCTACCAACATTACTTTTTGCAATACTATTAACAATTTTTCATACTGATAATTCTAAAATTAAAAAATATAGCTTTTGGCTAATTAGTGCCATAACTGTTATTATTCTACCTTTAGTTTTTTACTTTTTAGAAAAAACTCTAAACACTGGTCAAAGTGGCAATTTAGAAAACTCAAATATTTGGCCTAAATTTATTTTTCCAAACCAAGATAATTTTATTTTTAATTTTATTTATCTTTATGGATTTAATATTGGTTTAATTTTTGCTTGTTTAATTTTGACTGGATTAATTTTAGCCTATCGCCATAAAAATAATTGTCGCATATTAAAAGTTTATTTTATTATGGCATCAGCCTTATTATTATCTTATTTTATAACTAAAAAAATCGCTTTTAGTTTTTTAATCAATTACGAAAGAAATGATTTCTCATCAAGAATATTATTAATTAGTATTTTTTTTCTACTACCTTTTATTTTAATTACATTACACTATTTATTACATAAACTACTTCAACAAAATTTTCATATAAAAATAATTTGGTCAATATTTTTAATTTTATTACTAACTACTTCTATTTATTTATCTTATCCACGTTTTGATCGTTTCTATAATTCACGTGGTTATACTGTTTCAAACAACGACATTAAGGCTGTGCAATGGATAGAAAATAATAAAACAGATAAGTATATTGTATTAGCCAATCAACAAGTAAGCGCAGCGGCATTGCGCGAATTTGGCTTTAATCACTATTATAAAAATAATATATTTTATTATCCAATCCCAACAGGCGGACCGCTATATAAATATTATCTTGATATGGTCTATCAAACACCTTCTAAAGAAACTATGAAGCAAGCTATGGATTTAGCTGGAGTTAATCAAGGTTTTTTTGTTCTTAACAAATATTGGAATCAATTTTCAAAAATCTTAGAAGAAGCAAAGTTATCAGCAAAAAGTTGGCAGAAAATTAATAATGGAGAAGTTTATGTTTTTGAATATTAGGGTCTATCACTGAATACCATATTCGGTATAAAATTTGAAATTTTCTACCCCGCAAATGCGGGGTATTCGGCGACAAATCCTATTAATCACAACAAATTCTTAATAATTTTTCTAAATATTTTTCTAAACTCAAATCTTTTATAAATTCTAATTCTTTTTGGCTAATTTTTTTTAATTCTTCTGGATTATTTATTACAAACAGTATTTTATTAATCAAATCATCTTTATTGCCAGGTTCAAAAAGCATTTCTTGATTATCTTTCATTAATTCTGTTATGCCGCCAATTTTAGACGCAATAACAGGCAGTCCCATACTAAAAGCTTCGTAGATTACTGTTGGCGAGTTTTCATAACAAAGAGATGGAACAATAAGACAATCAACTTGATTTAAATATTTAGCAACGCTTTCTCTATCAATTTTTCCTAAAATATTAATATATTTTTTATTAATATTTTTTTTAATATCATCTAATTTAGAACCATCACCAGCAATTATTAAGCTAATATTTTTTTTATTTTCTTTAATCAACTTATTAAAAACATTAATCAAAAAAATAATTCCTTTGTGGTCATCAATTTGACCAACATAAAGAAATTGAAAAACATTATTTTTAATTAATTTATTTTTAAAATTTTTAGCAAATACTGGAGTGGGGTTGGCTAAAACTATTTTTTTTGAATTTGGAAAAAACTTTTTATTTTTATGATAATCTAATAGCCACTTTGATGGACTGATAACAGTATCAGGAGAACCAAACAATCTGCAACAAATTATCTGATATATTTTAGCAAAAAATTTCTGATTTTGTTGTTCTTGTCCATAAATCATTAAACCCGAAGGATAAATTAACTGAATGTCATGAAGATAATGAATATGTTTAATTCTTAATTTTTTAATAACTCTAGGCAATAAATAACTTAAACCTTTTAAATTATGAGTTATAACAATATCAGGATTTTCTTTTATTAAAATATTTTCTACTTTATTACAAATAAAAAAATTAAATAAATCAAAAAAATGCCAAAACAATCTAAAAAATTTAGGCATTTTACTTAAATTATAATAATTACTAGACAAATAATAATTTTTTATATTTATTTTATTTTCAACAATTGGCAAATTTTTAACAAAAAAAGGCATAGTAGAAATTACCACGACCTCAATATTTTTATTAAGCAATCCTTGACTAATTAATTCAACAATAACTTCCGCTCCACCACGAGTATAAGGTTTGTACAAATTATTAATCAAACAAATTTTCATATTTTTTATGGGTCTATCGTCGAATACTGTATTCGGCGATAGGCCCTTAAATAAAAACCAAAATCT
>JAHITL010000036.1 GCA_018817545.1 Patescibacteria group bacterium | reverse complement strand
CCTTTAAAATTAGCCACTGCTTTTTTAATTACTTCTTGCTTTATTTTAATAATTTTTGCAACCTCAACAGCTGCCATAATATTCTCTTTATTATGCTCACCAATTAATTTTGATTGCAACTCAGATTTTTCAAAATAAATAATTTTGCATTTTGTATTTAATTCGTAATTTGCAATTCGTAATTTGTAATTGACAATTGCTTTATCTTCTTTTTTTTGCCATTTAATTATATTTAATTTTGCTGAATAATAATCTTTTAAGCTTTTGTGATAATTTGGATTATTAGGATCAGCAGGAGCTAAATGTTCTGAATAAAAATTTGTTATTACACTAATATGTGGACTAATTGTCATATCTTCTAGTTGAAAGCTAGATAATTCTAAAACAACCCAATCTGTTTTTTTTATTTTATTAAAAAAATCAAATGGCGCAACGCCAATATTCCCACCAAGCCAAACTTTTTTTCCAGCTGTTTTTAATATTTCATAAATTAAACTTGCTGTTGTTCCTTTTCCTTTAGTTCCAGTTACGCCAATAATATTTTTTGTTGGACAAATTTCAAAAAACAATTGCATTGGAGAAGTTAAGCAACTTTTAACTTTTAACTTTAAACTTTTAACTTGTTTGATCGGCCAACCAGGGGAGCGAAATAATATGTCAAATTTTTCTAAATTTCTATTATAATTTTTACCTAATTGCCAATTTATTTTTTTATTTTTTTTATTTAATTCTTTATATTTCTCATTTAATTCTTTTTCATTTCTAGCATCACAAATAGTTATTTCACAATTAATTTTTTTATCTAAAACATATTTAACCAAAGCATAATTTTCAATGCCTAATCCCAATAAAGCTATTTTTTTATTATATAATTTTTTAAGCTCTTGCATAGAAATATAGAAACAGATAAATGTAGAACTTTTATTAAATTTTAATTTTATAAATAATTTTTAAACTAATTTCGCGCTTTAAACTTTAAACTTTAAACTTTTAACTTTATACTTCCCTCATTTTTCCCCAATTTTCTCCGACTTTAACTTCAGCGATTAAAGGGACTTTTAATTTAACAACTTGCTCCATAATATTTTTAATTTTTATAGCAGCCTTTTCAACCAAATTTTCTTTAACTTCAAATACCAATTCATCATGAACTTGCAAAAGCATTTTTACATCGCCAATTAAATAATCTTCGTCTATCATCTTTTTTACTTTTATCATTGCGATTTTAATTATATCAGCAGATGTTCCTTGCATTGGCATATTAATTGCCATTCGTTCAGCTGTTTTTTTAACTTGCAATGCCAAAGAATTAATTTCAGGCAAATAACGTCGTCTATTAAATAATGTTTCTACATAACCTTGAGTATGAGCCAACTCAATCGTTTTGTCTATAAATATTTTAACATCTTGATAAACTTTAAAATATTGTTCAATAAATTCTTTTGCTTTATTGTATGGAATATTAGCATTTTGACTCAAGCCATGAGGTCCTTGTCCATAAAGAATACCAAAATTAATCGCTTTAGCTTGCTGTCGCATTTCAGCGGTTACTTCTGATAAAGCAATCTCGTTAATCGCTGCTGCTGTTGCTTTATGAATATCAAGATTATCATTAAAAGCTTTTATCATTTTTTTGTCATCAGACATATGAGCTGCCAAACGCAATTCAATTTGCGAATAATCTAATGATAATAATTGATACCCTTTTTCAGCAACAAATGCTTGTCTTATTTCTCTGCCTATTTCCGTCCTAGCTGGAATATTTTGCAAATTTGGTTCAGTGGAAGATAATCTGCCTGTTGCTGTAATACTTTGATTAAAACTAGTATGAACTCGACCAGTTTTTTCATTAATTAATTTAGGTAAAGCTTCAATATATGTTGAAGAAAGTTTAGATAATTCGCGATATTCTTGAATTAAAATAATTATTGGATGTTGATCTTTTAATTTTTTTAATTCATCAGCTCCTGTTGATAATCCTGTTTTGGTTTTAGCTATTCCAGTTGTTGGAATTTCTAGTTTTTCAAATAATATTTTTCTTAATTGTTGTGTAGAATTAACATTAAATTTTTCTCCTGCTAATTGATGAATTTTATCAATTAATTTATAAATTTTTTTATCAACTTTTTCTTTAATTTGCGCTAAAAATTTTATATCAATTTTAATTCCATTAATTTCCATTTGCGCCAATACTTCAACTAATGGCATTTCAATTTCTAAAAATAAATTGATTAATTTTTCTTTTTCAAGTTTTGATATTAATTTTTTAATTAATCTAAAAGTAAAATCAGCGTCTTCGCAAGAATAAACATAAAGTTTATCAACAGAAACTTCGCCAAAACTAATTTTATCTTTACCATCGCCAAGTAAATCCTTTTTAGAAATTTTTTGAAAATTAAATTCATTAAAAGTTACGATATCTAAATTGTGTTTGCGACTACCTGGGTTTAATAAATAAGAAGCAATCATGCTATCGCCAGCAGTTCCTTTAGCTTTAATTCCTATGCTAGTTATAACTTTAATATCATATTTAATATTATGCCCATACTTTTTTATTTCCCCGTCCTCAAATATCGGTTTTAATTTTTCTATCCATTTATTATCTAAAAAATTTTGACTTTCAGTTTTTGAATTGTAATTAAATAAATCCAAACTTTTAACTTTTGGTTTTTGGCTTTTAACTTCTATGTAGTATGCCTCGCCTGTTTTCCATGAAAAACTAATGCCTAATAATTCTGCATTGATGGGATCGCAGTTGCTTGTTTCTGTGTCAAAAACAAATTCTTTTTGTTTGTTTAATTGTTTAAAAAATTCTTCAAATTTGTCATCACTATTAATTAAATGATATTTAAACATTGTTTTATTTCTAGCAAATTTATCCATTATTTCATCAGTTTGTTCAGACTGTTTGTCTAAATTATTATCAGGTAAATTATATAGTCGCGGTAATAATGAATTAAATTCAAAATTACTAAATAATTTAGCAACTTTCTCACGATCAAAAGAACCAAAATTAGCATCATTTAATTCAAAATCAAATTGCACATCGCATTTAATTGTGGCTAATTCTTTACTTAAAAAAGCATCTTCTTTATATTGTTTTAATAATTCTACAATTCTTGGTCTAATTTTATCTTCAGGTTGTTTT
>JAHITL010000035.1 GCA_018817545.1 Patescibacteria group bacterium | reverse complement strand
ATATGATTTATATTGAAGAAGCAATAGAAAAATTTAATAATTTTCCTCCTATAGTCCAATTAGAATTTGGAAGTAATATGTTTATGGGGAAAGTTAGAAAAATAGAGGAAAAATATAAAATCGATTTAAGCTCGCTTATTATTTTTGTTGCCGTTGATGAATTAAAAGGTGAGGAAATTATTAATTATTTAAAAAGAGAATTTGAATTAGAAAAGGAAATTGCTGAAGAAATTAAAAAAGATTTAGATGAACTTATTTTTAATCCGATTGTTAGGAGATTAAATTTTTTGAATTCAGATCCTGATAAACAGTTTTTACTGTTGGAAGAAAAAAATGTTGCTGAAGAAATATTTAAACAAGGATTAGTTAATGAATTAAATAATCATTTTATTATTATCAAAGCTGTTAATGCAAGGTTTTTTTATATTTTAGCTAATGATTTTAATTTTAAAAAAGAACTTGAAAATGCGCTTTATATTAATCAAGAAAAACTAACTCATAAAGAATTTATTTTTGATGGTAAGCCACATTCGCCGAGTATTGGAAATTGGTTAAAAGATTTTATTAAGAAAAATGGGAGTCAGATGTTTAATAATTTGGTTTTAGCAGAATATTTAATTAATTCAGACAATGCTAAAAAATTAGAAACTAAAGAAAAAGAGTTATTAAAAAAATTATTATTGTTATATCGTAATATAAAATTTTTTCCAGAAAGTATGCCAACAGATACTGGCGAGGGTTGGGAAATAATACCAATAGATGAAGTTGAAGAAAAAGAAATAAAATCAGAAATAAATGAAAATTCTGCGCAAATAGCAAAAAAAAATGAGGTAGATGATTTAATTAAAAAAGCGATTCAATATCCTGTTAGTAGTTTAGAAAGAAAAGCTATTGAGGAGGAGCTGGACAAATTGGGTACTTAGGTAATTCGGCAATTTCTGTATAAATAATATTAATCGATTTAATAAAATAAAATGTTGGATTATTTAGAAAAATTTGATAAATTATCTGTTGAAGCGAAACAAAAAATTTCTTCACCAGTTGTTCTTGCTAAAATTACCAAATTAGAAAAAGAATATGGGGTAAAATTGGCTGTTTTTATTATAAAAATAATAATTAAAGAAATTACTTTAAGAGATTTAGAAAATAATTTAGCTGTTTCTTTGGGATTAATTAATGCTCAAAAACTTGTCAAGACTTTGCAAATAGAAATATTAAATGATTTAACTAGTTATTTGGATTTAGTTTCGTCGGAAAAAAATATTTCTAGCGCCTCTAATCCTTTTCAGTCCAATCCTCCTAGCCCCCTTTATCAAGGGGAGATTAATCAAAATCAAGATGCTAAAAAAACTGAACAACCTTTTGTAAAATATGCTGGTGATGGAGAAATTTCTAGCCCATTACCAGAAGTTAAAGAAGTATTGGTTAAAGGCACTAATTTCTTTTTTTCGTCTGATGATGAAAATGAAGTAAGAGAGCTTGCAAAAGAAATCAGTAATTATTCAAATAAAGCTTTGCCAGAAGAATATTTGCTTGATCAGATAATTAGTCAAGTAAAAATTAATTTTAGTTCAGAAGCTTTATCTGAAAGATTTAAACAATTTTTAAAAACTTATTTGCGTGGTATTAGAAGTAGAATTGAAACTAAGCAGGCGTTAATTAAGTCATTTGAAACTGGTGGTTTAAGTTTTGAGGAGGATTTGGCTGATCAGGTTTTATTTATTGTTGATAGTAATTTAAAAAATTCTACGCAAGAGCAAAAAATAAAACCTTTGATTAAAATTGAAACAGCGGAAATTAAAAAAGATGTTATGGCTAGTCTTAAAAATATCGGGGTTCGTGATTTTGAATATGATTTAACAGCATTAGTAAAACAAAAAAAAGTTAATGACGAGGCACCAATAAAAGAATTAGAAAAAGAAAATGTATTTAAAAAAATAGATACTACTCATGAGCTTGCTCCGCTTGTTCCTGCAAAAATTGAAACAGTTAAGTCAGCTGAGCCAGTTAAAGAAATGTCATTATCTTCATTATTGCCTACAAAAAAGTTTATTGAACCTA
Source organism: Patescibacteria group bacterium (assembly GCA_018817545.1). Classification (GTDB taxonomy): domain Bacteria; phylum Patescibacteriota; class Patescibacteriia; order Patescibacteriales; family GWC2-42-12; genus JAHITL01. Next base: position 5,194 of record JAHITL010000035.1, on the reverse strand, counting down.
TCAAGGCAGTCAAAGAGGCACAGCAACATCCAGCCTTACGTCAAATAGCAATGATAAAAGAATTAAAACAAGAGGCTATTCCAAAAAATATTAATTTATCCCAGCGTACAATTATAACATCTCAGGCAGAGTCAGCTAATAAAATTAGAATAGAAGATATTAAATTTGTGCCTCGTGTTATGAGCCCTATTGATGAATTAAAGTATCTTGATCTTGTAAATTTTCGACGTTTAGGATCGGACGCAGAAAAAGCTACAGAAAAAATTAAAGGGAAAATTAATTTATTAGAAGAAGAAAGTTATACAAAACGTTTGGATGGAATTAAAGCTTGGCGCTCCAGTTTTGTAAATAAATTATACTTAAATATGGGACAATCTGGTATTAGTGCTAACAAACCGATTAATGTTATAATAGAGGAAAGAAAAAAGAAAGAAGAAGATTATTTAACAGTTTCTGAATTTGAAGCAATTATGGATTTAAATAAAAGTTTACGATTTTAGAAGGAATTAGAAAGCAGGAAGCAGGAATAAGGAATTAGGAAAAACTCCTAACTCCTAACTCCTAATTCCTGGTTCCTACTTTATGCAGCAATTTACAATACCACAATTTATTGACGTTGAAGATAAGATTATTGGCCCAATAACGACTAGGCAATTTGTTATTTTGCTAGCTGGAGCGGTGTTAATCGCTATTTTTTATAAAATATTTGATTTTTCTTTATTTGTAGTTGCGACTATTTTAGTTTTTATAATTTCTTCTTTATTTTCTTTTGTTAAAATTAATGGAAGACCATTCCATTTTTTTATTTTAAATATAACTCAAACATTAAAGCGACCAGGAGTACGAGTTTGGAATCATATTATTAATAAAGTTAAAACCGATTATGAAATAGAAGAAAAGCCACATATTAAACAATCTGTTATTCCATCAACTAGACGTTATAGCGTTTCTCGTTTAGCAGAATTGTCTTTAATAGTTGATACAAAAGGAGCATATAAGGGAGAGAATAAGAAAAATTTTTAATTTTTAATTTTTAAATAATTTTTAATATTATAATTTTTAATATGAATTATGATTTAGAGGAAAGAACGGCTAAATTTGGTGAAAAAATTATAAAATTTTGTCAGACAATTAAAATAGATGATATTATTAAACCATTGATTAATCAAATAATTAAGTCTTCTACTAGTATCGGAGCTAATTATATGGAAGCAAATCAAGGTTGTTCTAAAAAAGATTTTAAAAATAAAATAAGGATATGTCAAAAAGAAGCAAATGAAACAAAACATTGGTTAAGAATGATTGCCACGGCATTGTTAGACAAAAAAGATGAATGCAGAGAACTATGGAAAGAAGCACATGAATTAACTTTAATTTTTGCAAAAATATCAAAAAGTTGTGAAAGTAAATAATTATTTAGATATTAAAAATTTGAGTATTATTTAAAAATTAAAAATTAAAAATTTAAAAGATGTCTAATAAGTTAGCTACAAATAGAATAACTAGTTCAACTCAGCAATGTCTTGATATTGCTGAGATTAGAGATGACACAGTTATTATGCGCGATGGCACATTGCGTGCTGTTATTATGGTTTCTAGTATTAATTTTGCTTTAAAGAGTGAAGATGAACAGGATGCTATTATTATGTCTTATGTAAGTTTTTTAAATAATTTGGATTTTCCTTTACAAATTGTTATTCAATCGCGTGAGCTTAATATTGATAATTATATTAATACTTTAAGACAGAAGGAAAAAGAACAGACTAATGAGTTGTTAAAAATGCAGACAGTTGAGTATATTCAATATATTAATGAATTGATTTCTTTGGGCAAAATCATGAATAAGAAGTTCTATGCAATAGTGCCATACAATCCAATGTCAGATAAGCAAAAAGGTTTTTTCTCTAAATTATTTGAATTATTTAAACCAGTTACTTTAATAAAAATGAAAGAGGAAAAATTTTTACAAAGGCGTTTAGAATTAACTAGACGAACTGATAACACAATTGGAGGACTAGCTTCGCTCGGAATTAATTCAGTGGCATTGGATACTCAAAGTTTAATTGAATTATTTTACAATACATATAATCCTGAAACATCAGCTAGCCAAAAATTAACAGATATTAATCAGTTAAAGATAGAAGTATAATTGTTTTGGGTGTTAGAAAATTTTTTATTTTTTAATCCCTGATTCCTAATTCCTAATCCCTAATTCCTACTATCATTATGTTCAAATTAGAACAAATTAAAAAATCTGAAGAGCAGAGCTTGCGTTCTCAGGCAGTAGCAAAAGCGCAACAAGCAAAAAAGGTTGAGCAGACACCGGAATTGACAAGAGAAATGGTAGAGGCTGAAAAAACCTATCGTCAAGGAGCTATTTCTATTAAGGACTTAATTGCTCCCGCTAGTTTTCAAGTTAATCCTAATTATTTAATATTGGGCGGAAAATATGTTAGAACAATTTTTGTTGTTAGTTATCCGCGTTTTATAAGTATAGGTTGGTTTGCTCCAATTATTAATTTAAATTCAACTTTTGATATAGGGATGTTTTTTTATCCAGTAGAAAGCGCAATAGTTTTAAAGCAACTTAAAAATAAAGTTGGAAATTTAGAAGCGCAGATAATTGGTGATGCAGAAAAAGGAGCTGCGCGCGACCCATTAAGAGAAACAGCTTTGCGTGATATTGAAGCTTTGCGTGATGCTTTAACGCAGGGAACTGAAAAATTTTTTCAATTTGCTTTGTATGTTACTATTTATGCCGATAAGATTGAAGAGTTGGATAAATTATCTAATGAGGTTGAAAATATTTTTGGTTCTAGATTAGTTTATTCTAAAAGAGTTTATTGGCAAGCAGAGCAAGGTTTTAATTCAACTTTGCCGTTAGGAAACGATGAGCTATTTATAGCTTTTAATATGAATTCTTCGCCAGTTGCTTCTTCTTTTCCTTTTATTTCAAGCGAATTAACCTCTGACAGTGGAATACTTTATGGCATTAATCGTCATAATAATAGTTTAATTTTGTTTGATCGTTTTAGTTTACAGAATGCTAATAGCGTAGTTTTTGCTACATCTGGAGCAGGAAAAAGTTATACAATTAAATTAGAAGTTTTGCGTAGTTTAATGATGGGAACAGATGTAATTATTATTGATCCTGAAAATGAATACAAACATTTATCTGAAGCAGTTGGTGGAACTTATATTAACATTTCTTTAGCCAGTGATAATAAAATCAATCCTTTTGATTTACCTAGGTCAGTAAGTGGAGAATCAAAAGCAGATGATATTATTAGAAGTGGTGTCATTACTGTTAAAGGATTAATTAGATTGATGTTGGGAGATTTGTCGCATGAAGAAGATTCTATTATTGATCGTGCGTTATTGGAAACTTATGCAAAAAAAGATATTACGCCTGATTGTGATTTAGCTAAAATAGAAGCGCCAATTATGCAAGATTTTCAAGATATTTTAGAAGGGATGGAGGGTGGAGCAAATTTGGCTTTGCGTCTTAGAAAATATACGCAAGGAACTTTTTCAGGATTATTTAATAGTCCGACTAATGTTAAAATGAATAATCAGTTGATTTGTTTTTCTGTAAGAGATTTAGAAGATGAGTTGCGTCCGATTGCTATTTATGTGATTATTAACTACATATGGAATGTCGTAAGAAGTGAAATGAAAAAAAGGGTTTTAGTGATTGATGAGGCATGGTGGTTAATGCAACATGAAGATAGCGCTAAGTTTGTTTATGCTTTAGTTAAACGTTGTCGTAAATATTATTTGGGAGTAACTACTATTACTCAGGATGTTAATGATTTTTTAGTTTCACCTTATGGACAGGCGATTGTTACTAATTCTGCATTACAACTTCTTCTTAAACAATCCCCAGCTTCTATTGATTTAATACAAAAAACATTTGTTCTTACTGAAGGTGAAAAATATTTGTTATTGGAATGTGGAGTTGGTGAAGGTATTTTTTTCGCAGGGAATAAACATGTAGCAATTAAAGTAGTGGCTTCTTATACTGAAGATCAATTAATAACTTCTGATCCGCGACAATTATTGGAAATTGAAGAGGCTAAAAAAGAATTTGCAGCATCGCAAGAGCAGGAAGGCTAATGTTAGTTAAAAGTTAAAATGCAATGTTTAAAAATTATTTAAAAATTAAAAATTAAAAATTAAAATTTTTATATATATGAGCAGAAGAACAGTCGGAATAATAATTGTTATAACAGGATTACTTCTTATTGTTGGCATAATTTATGTTATCTTTTTTTATAAATTTACTTCTCAACAACCAGAAGTAGCAATAGAAGAAAGTTCTGCTATTTTAGAACAACAGAAGAAGCCAGTTGAGCAGTCGATTGCCGTTCCTCCAACAGGCACAATTATTAAAGTAGCGCCAATAAAAAAAACTGAAATTAATCAGGATGATTTAGCGAGAATTGCTTCAGCTTTTGCTGAGAGATTTGGTAGTTTTTCTAATCAGTCTGATTATGAAAATATTCGTGATTTAAGATTATTTATGAGTTTTAAAATGCAAACTTGGGCTGATAATTACATTAGCCAAGCTCAAGCAAGTCATCAGCAAACAGCTATTTATTATGGTATTACGACTAAAGCTATTACTACTGAAGTCAAACAATTTAATAGTGAGTCTGGTCAAGCAGAAATTTTAATTAAAAACCAAAGAAAAGAAGCGACTGGCACAACAGTTAATGCTAGCACTTTTTATCAAGATATAATAATTAAATTTGTTCGAGAAAAAGGCGCGTGGAAAATTGATAGCGCTATTTGGCAAGCAAAATAATAATTAACAATTAACAATTAATAATTAATAATTACGAATTATAAATTAACAATTAGTAAATTAGTTAAAAATGCCAAAAAAGTTTGGGCATTTTTTTTAGATTTAATTTTTCCTAAAGAATGTTTAGGCTGTAGTCGTGAAGGAGTGTGGTTGTGTCAAAAATGTTTTAGTAATATAAAATTAAGATCAGAGCATTTTTGTTTGGCTTGTAAACAAAAAACTAGTTTTGCTCAATTTTGTTCAAGCTGCGCTTTAAATTATGATCTTGACGGTGTGCTTATAGCTAGTCATTATGAACAAAAAATTATTAGCAAGCTAATTAAAAGTTTTAAATATTATTTTATCAGAGAATTACAACAAGAGTTAGGTAAAATTTTAATTTTATTT
>JAHITL010000034.1 GCA_018817545.1 Patescibacteria group bacterium | reverse complement strand
TGAGTTATCATGGAAAACAATTAAAGCATTTTTAGAAACTCAATTAATAATTTGCCAGTCGCCTAAAAAATGTTTTCAAGAAGCATTTCGTCAAGGTTTGATTGGCTATGAGCAAGAGTGGTTGAATATGTGCGATTCTCGCAATGAAGCTACTCATATTTATAACCAAGAAATAGCAGAAGATATTTACTCTCAACTTCCAGACTTTCTTAAAGCGTTTGAACAATTAGAAAAAAATTTAAAAAAAGAAATTGAAAATTTATAAAATTAAAATAATTTTTAAATATTTTTATTAACTAAAATTTATAAATAGTCTTTAAAGTCAAAAGTCATTTGACTTTAGACTTTACAAACTTTATGAACTTTATAACTAAATCTATGTTTAAATTCAAAAAAAGTTATTTGTTTATCGTCGCGATTTTGGTTTGCGGGGTTGGGATTTTAAATGTTCCGCAAGCTAAGGCTGGTGGTTTTACAATGACGGATATTAATGGACATTTTATTTCAAATGATTCAGCGGTAATATATTGGTCGGCTAATAATGAAGCTAATTGTGTTATTTCGTATAGTGAAAAATCTGATTTTAATTACGGTGCTACTGTTCTTGGAAATATTATTCAAGCGTCATCAACTAATCCATATTTTCCAATTTCTTATGTTGCAAATTTAAAAAATCTTAATCAAAACACTAAATATTATTTTAAAATAATATGCTCCATTAATGAGCAATATAGTCAATATGGTCAAGGTAGCCAATATAGTGTAGAAAGTGAAATTTATGAATTTAGTTATGCTAACGGAGCGGTTAAATTTAAGCCAGATTTAATTATTAAAGATATTTATGTTACCCCGAATTGTCCCATTACAGGAGGAGGCCTTACAGGAAAAATATATGTTACTGTGGCTAATATTGGGGATGTTGCAACTGATAGTAATAAAAAAATAAAAATTTCACTTGTTTTAGAAAGTGTTCTTGGTCTCATGACGACATATATTGATTATATTCCAGCTAGCACTACAAGAAATATAGCGATTGATCTTAATCATAATCTTTTTATAGGGAAGTCTTTAAAAATAATTGCTTTTATAGATAGCGATCCCAAAAAAGACAAAAATGGAAATTATGTTAATACTAATCTGTCTATCGATGAGTCTAATGAAAATAATAATATTTTTGAAAAAACATTTCCGATATGCACTTCAACAAATAATAATATAAATAAGCCGGATTTAACTATTAAAGATATTTTTATTGAAGGTGAAAAAATAAAAATAAAATATTGTAATGACGGAGATAATCCAATTAAGTTTGATTCTTTTGGTGTAGAATTAATAGCAAACAATAAAACCCAACCAATCACATCTAATAATGGTAATTATATTTTTTTAGCAAAGAATGGAGAATGTGCTTATTCAGACGGTTATCATGCGGGTTATTTTAATTTAGTAAATGGAGTAAAATATAACATAATAGCCGTTATTGATTATCTTAAGCAAGTTGATGAATCTAATGAAAATAATAATACTTTCACAAAAACGATTACTATTGGTTCAAGTAGTAATGTTGATTTAAATCAATATAGTAAAGTGCTACAAATAAGCAGTTATATAATTGATGCGCCAGAAGGTAATTTTTCAAAGAAAAATACAAAAGGAATGTTAGAATATGGTGATATAAATAAAATGTATTATTACGCAGAACAGGGAAGACAGTTTTTAATTAGAGCTAAAGTGCAAGAAAGTATTTCAAATCCTGCTTATTCTTTTTCTTGGGGTTCAGATTTTATAGAAATTGATTGTTCTAAATATGATTATTCTCCAAAAACTTTTTATGGTAGCGGTTGGATCACATGCGAAGGTAATACTATTAATTCAACTACATCTGCGCTTTATTTTTCAATTCCGATGAGTGGTTATGCGTATATTGGAGGAGAAATTTTAGCTGATGACGCTGAACATCGAGCGTTGTTTATTCCATATGCCGAGGTTTATGTAAAAAATGAAAATTGCCAATCAATCTGCAAAGAAATTGGCACTCGTTCAGAAGGTTGGTATAATTCATGTACAGGAAATTTGATTAAATGGGAAAAATGTAGCGGAGCAGAGACATGCGTGAAAGAAGGTGAAAGTTTGGGGGCCGTTGTTTCGGGCAACAATAAACAATGTTGTGAAGGATTAAAGCCATATATTTCAACTGATTCTGCTGGAATAAAAATAATTGGAACAAGAGGAATATGTAGAAAAGGAGTAATTCAGATTGATTCTCAAATAACCCAAATTAACACTAACGCTAATCAATTGCATAATAATAAATTAGATGATATTTTGTTGGAATTAAAACAATTGCGCGATAAAATTAAAGAACAGGCAACAGAACTAAAATACTTAAGAAATTTAACAACTGGAGTAAAAGATTTAGCGCAGTCGGCAAAAGACGCTATAAATAATTTTATCACTTATGGCGTTGACGCTAATACACAGAAACTTGGCGCGGGAGAAAGAGCTGCTGTTATTAATTCCTACAAATCCGCGTTTGACAAACTTCCAGAAACTGAGATAGAATTAGCAGACGTAATAAAAATCGCTAATGGTAGATTTCCAAGTATTACTAATGATAAAGCAGAAAAAGAAGCAAAAGATCAGTTTATTAAAATTTACAAAAGAATAGCTGATATGAATGATGCTAATGATAGTGCTGCTATTAAAGTAATGGCATATGGTTTAAGACAAAAAGCTGAAAACCGAAATTTAAATAGTGAGAAAACAGGGATTAATTCTTTCAAAGGTATTTATGGTTATACTCCAAAATCAACAGAAGATTGGAATGCAATGCAAGCTATTACTTATTCAGGAGCAAAAAGAATGACAGATGCTGACAAAGATTTATTATCAGATGAAATGGAAAAGAAGTTAGGAACAAATCCAAATAAAGCTGACTCAGATGGCGATGGGTATAAAGATGGATCAGAAGTAAATAGCGGATATGATCCGTTGAAGAAGTAATGACACTTGGAAAGAAATAAAAGTTTTTGTACTTGATGTTATTTTGTAATTTGTGTTGTTTTTAGTACACATTAGGATTTTATTAGTAAAAAAATATAAAACCCGTAAAGTCTAAAAATTCTAAAAAAGACTTTTAAAACAGCTAATTATACGATAAATAAAAAGAAAGCAAAAAGTATATTTGACAAAAAATAAAAACATAGCTAATATATCTAAATACGAAAGTATTATAAAAATTAAATAACATTCTATAAT
>JAHITL010000033.1 GCA_018817545.1 Patescibacteria group bacterium | reverse complement strand
ACGCAACCTCCAACGATGAAAGCCTCAAAGCCAGCATTTTCTAGTTTTTCTATAATATTTTTTATATAATCCGGAATTTTCATAGAGATTGTAAGTAGTTATAATATATTTATATAATGGATTAATATTAAAGTCAAAAAGCTTCTTGACAAAGTAACTAGGCTTAGATAATGTGATAGTATAAACTTTAGCACTTAGATAATGAGAGTGCTAATTTAATAATTAATTAATTAATTTAAAAAAACGCGTATGAAATTAAAACCTTTGAATGATCATGTTATTGTTAAAGCAATTAATGAGAGTGAGATTACTAAATTTGGTATAGTTTTGCCAGATACTATTGATAAAGAAAAGCCAGAAAAAGGTGAAGTTGTCGCAATAGGATCTGGAAAACTCTTAGATAATGGTCAAAGAGCGTTAATGAGCGTAAAAGTTGGCGATAAAGTGATGTTTAAAAAATATTCTCCAGATGAAATTAAAATTGATGGAGAAGAATATTTGATTATTAGCGAAAGTGATATACTAGCTGTGATGGAATAGCTTTTAAAGTTAAAAGGTAAAAGTTTAAAGTTAAATGTGGAATTTTAAAATTTTTAATATTTTAATTTTTGATTAATTTTGTTTAGAAATTAAAAATTAGGATTTATTTAAAAATTATAAAATTAAAAATTATTTATTATTAAATCTTAAATTTAAACTCTATGGCTAAACAAATTATTTATGGTGAAAAAGCGCGTAATGCTTTAAAGAGAGGGGTTGATCAATTGGCTAATGCTGTAAAAGTGACATTGGGGCCAAAGGGCAGGAATGTTGTTATTGATAAAAGTTATGGTGCGCCAACTATTACAAAAGATGGTGTAACTGTTGCAAAAGAAATTGAATTAGAAGACAAATTTGAAAATCTAGGAGCGCAATTAGTTAAGGAAGTTGCTTCTAAAACTAATGATGTTTCTGGAGATGGCACTACTACTGCTACTGTTTTAGCTCAAGCAATGATTACAGAAGGATTAAAATTAGTTTCTTCAGGTATTAGTCCTATTGAAATTAGAAATGGTATTGAAAAAAAGGTGGCAACTATTATCGCTAATCTTAAAAAAATGAGTAAAGTTATTTCTACTAAAGAGCAAATTGCTCAAGTTGCTTCTATTAGCGCGAATGATAAAGAAATTGGTAATATTATTGCTGAAGCAATGGAATCTGTTGGCAAAGATGGCGTAATTACTGTAGAGGAAGGTCAGTCATTTGGCGTTGTTAAAGAAGTTGTTGAAGGTATGCAATTTGATAAAGGATATATTTCGCCTTATATGATAACTAATTCTGAATCAATGAAAGCTGAAATGGAAGATCCTTTTATTTTAATTACTGACAAAAAAATTTCTAGTTTGCAGGACATTTTGCCATTATTAGAAAAAATGGCTCAATCAGGAAAAAAAGATTTAGTTATTATTGCTGATGAAATTGATGGCGAGGCTTTAGCAACTTTTGTTGTTAATAAATTACGTGGAACTTTCAATGTTTTAGGCATTAAAGCTCCAGGCTTTGGTGATAGACGAAAAGCTATGTTAGAAGATATTGCTATTTTAACTGGTGGAAAATTTATTACAGAAGAAGTTGGATTAAAATTAGAAAATACAGTTGTTGAAGATTTAGGACAAGCAAGAAAAGTTATTGCTTCAAAAGATGACACTACAATAATTGAAGGAAGGGGAGATGAAAAAGCGATTAAAAATCGTGTAGCGCAGATTAGAAAAGAAATTGAAATAATTGATTCTGATTATGATAAAGAAAAATTGCAAGAACGTTTAGCAAAATTATCTGGCGGAGTTGCTGTTATAAAAGTAGGCGCAGCTACAGAAGTTGAAATGAAAGAAAAAAAAGATAGAATTGAAGATGCTTTAAATGCTACAAGAGCTGCTGTTTCTGAAGGAATTGTGTTAGGAGGGGGATTGGCTTTAGCAGTAGCAGGAGATGCTTTTATTGAGTTAAGCGATAAAAAAGAAGATCAAGCAGGTGCAACTATTGTTGATATTGCTATATTAGAACCTATTAAACAAATTGCAACTAATGCAGGCAAAGATGGCTCATTAGTTTTGTATAATATTATTAGTGAACACAAAAAAGGTAATACTAATATTGGCTATAATGCTGCTAGTGATAAATTTGAAAATTTAATTGAGGCTGGTATCGTTGATCCAACTAAAGTCGTAAGAAGCGCGTTAGAACATGCTGCCAGTGCTGCAATTATGTTTTTAACTACAGAGGCCGTTATTACAGATTTACCTGAAAAGAAAGATGATCATTGTTGTGGTGGCGGTGGCAATGGCATGGGAGGTATGAATTCAGGAATGATGGGAATGTAGAGGGAAGTATAAAGTTAAAAGTATAAAGTTAAAAGTTGAAAGTTAAAATAGGTGGAATAAAAAAGCGCAAAAAAACAGCAATTCATATTGTTGTTTTTTTGCGCTTGTTTTTTCACTTGTT
>JAHITL010000032.1 GCA_018817545.1 Patescibacteria group bacterium | reverse complement strand
AGAAACGAGACCCTACGCAAAAGTGTGTCGGGTGTAATAAAATTCTTATTGCTAAAACTAAATTTTTTGAGTATAATTTGCTCATGAGATTAATAAATATTTTAGGAATTAAAATTAATGTTTTTAGTAAAAAGGAAGCTTTAGCGAAAATTGAGAAATTATTAGATAGTGAGAATCAACATTATTTAGTTACGCCTAACCCAGAAATTATTTTAACAGCAATAAAGCATGATGAGGAATTTTTTTATATATTAAATAGAGCTGATTTGTATTTGCCCGATGGATTTGGTTTAAAAATCGCTGGATGGTTTATGGGCGTAAATTTAACAAGAATTACCGGAGCTGATTTAGTTAAAGATATTTTAGAGTTAGCGGAAAAACAAAATAAAAAAATAACTATTTTGAATTGGAAAAATGGATTATCAAACGCTCAAGATATAACAATTTCTTTAACAAAAAAATATCCAAAATTAAAATTTATTGTTCAAGATATTGATAGAGAAGACAATAACTGTTCAGTTGCATCTCAAGATGATCGCTTGGTTCAATTCCAGCCCGAAATAATTTTTTGTACTTTAGGCGCGCCTTATCAGGAAAAATTTATTTTTCATAATTTAAAAAATTTACCATCAGTAAAAATTGGTATAGGAGTCGGTGGAGCTTTTGATTTTTTAACTAAAAAAATTAAACGAGCGCCAAAATTATTTAGAATAATTGGATTAGAGTGGTTATGGCGATTAATTAAACAGCCTTGGCGTTGGAAAAGAATTTATAATGCTGTTGTAATTTTTTCAATAAAATTTTTTCTTTGGCGTTTTGTTTTACCATTTTTTTATCGCCCAAATGTTGTCTGCATGCTTTACAAAAAATACAATTCCGCTAATCCTCCTTATCAAGAAGACTCTACTCAAGAAGAAAAAATAAAATACAAAATATTAATTGTTGAAAGAGCTAATGAAAAAAATCATTGGCAATTGCCTCAAGGTGGTACAGATGGTCAAAATTTAACAAAAGCCGGCAAACGTGAATTAATTGAAGAATTAAATATAAATGATAATCAATTTAAAAAAATAGCTATTTTTCCAAAATTACATGTTTATGAATTTGGCAAGGAAATATCTAAATTCAATGTTTTATCTAAAGATGTTTGTGGATATAAAGGGCAAAAACAAGGTTTGTTTATTGCTGAATTTTTAGGTCAAGACGAAGATAGAAAAATTAATTTTTGGGAACATAGCGCATGGCGTTGGGTTGATAGTTCTGAATTAATTGATCAAGTTTATTTATCAAGAAAACCAGCTACTAAAATATTTTTGGAAAAATTTAATCAAATAACAGAACATAGCTTATGAAATCATCAATAAAAAAATATATTTATTTGTTAAATGATTTTACTTCTTTACTTTTAGACAAAAATCGAATAGTTGATAAAGACAACGTTAAAAAATTGCATTGCGCGTTAATTATTGTTAGTATTATTTTAGTCATCTCTCTTATTTTTAATATTTGGTTTTATTTAGCTTGCCATTAAGAGTCTATCTGCCGATCAAAAAACAGTATCATTGTGGATTTGACCCGTAATCCATAAGTTAGAAGATTGAAAATTAGAAATTAAAAATTAACTTATATGTCTAATATTCGTGTGCGTTTTGCGCCATCGCCAACAGGATCTTTACATATCGGCAGTTTACGAACTGTTTTGTTTAATTATTTAATCGCCAAAAGTTTAGGCGGTAAATTAATTTTACGTATTGAGGATACTGACGAAAAACGCGAAATTCAAGGAGCGACTGAAAGCTTGATTAAAATTTTAGCTTGGATAGGTTTAAAATTTGATGAAGGCCCTCATGTAGAAGGGGATTTTGGTCCATATATTCAAAGTCAACGATTAGATATTTATAAAAAATATGTTAATGAATTATTGATTACAGGAAAAGCTTATTATTGTTTTTGTAGCACTGAACGATTACAAAAAATGCGTGAAGATCAGCAAACAAAAAAACAGCCACCAAGATACGATCGATGTTGTCGTAATTTAAGCAAAGAAGAAGTGGATAAAAAAATAAAACAAGGAGAGACTTATGTTATTAGACAAAAAATGCCTCTTAATGGTGAAATAATAGTTTATGATGAATTACGTGGCGAAATAAAATTTCAAAATATAGATTTAGAAGATCAAGTTTTATTAAAAACTGATGGTCGACCAACTTACCAATTAGCCAGTGTAATTGATGATCATTTAATGGAAATTAGTCACGTTTTGCGAGGAGATGAATGGCTATCTTCTTTTCCTAAAAATATTCTTCTTTATCAAGCGTTTGATTGGCAAGCGCCAAAATTTATCCATTTAACATTAACTTTAAATAAAGAAGGCGGTAAATTAAGCAAAAGACAAGGAGATGTGTCTGTTGAAGATTTTCAAGCTAACGGTTATTTACCAGAAGCATTATTAAATTTTTGCGTTTTGCAAGGATGGCATCCATCCACTTCAAAAGTAGCGATAGCAGACAAAAAAGATGAAATTTTAAGCCTTGAAGAAATGGTAAAATATTTTGATTATCACAATATGGGCACTAGTCCGTCTATTTTTGATATTGAAAAATTGGATTATTTTAATGGATACTATATTAGACAAATGCCAATAAAAAAATTAACAGAGCTTTGTTTGCCATATTTAGAACAAGCAGGAGGAATAGAATTAATACAAAATGACAATATAAAATTTAAAAATAAAATAACTGGCAAAGAAATAAATTTAAAATATATTAAGAAAGTTGTCGTGCTTGAACAAGAACGATTAAAGAAATTGTCCGAAGTAGGGGAGTTAACTAAGTTTTTCTTTGAAGATAAACTTAATTATTCACAGGAATTATTAATTTGGAAAAAATTAACTTTAGAACAAATAAAAATAAATTTACAGATTATATTTGAATTATTGGAAAAAATTCCTAATTCGGAATGGACTAATGATAGCATAGAAGAGGGGATTATAAGTTATTTAAAAGCTAAAGAATCAAAAGTAGGAGATTATCTTTGGCCAATGCGCGTAGCATTAACAGGCAGAAAAGATAGTCCTGGACCATTTGACGTTGCGGAAGTTTTAGGCAAAGAAGAAAGCTTAAAAAGAATAAAAAAGGGGATTAATGGTTATATATCAAATGAAAATGAAACGCCTAATTTAACATTTGTTCATTAAATTAATTTCTAAACTGACTTTTTAAAATGTCTAAATTATAAATTATAATTTCTAACAAAATTTCTAAGCCAAAATGTTAAATTATCTAAAAATTAGATTAAGGGTCTGTCGTCGAATACCCCGCATTTGCGGGGTATAAAATTCCAAATTTTTGTAAATTTTGTCAATCCCGCTTTTCTTAAAAGAATAAACGAATTGCGGGACGCTAATATAACCATATTCCCTCAATCCCGCTTTTCTTCTTTTTGTTTTAAGAATAGCGGGATAAAAAAATTTCCTAAAAATTTGATCCCGCAATTCATTAATAAAATATTTTTTGAAAGCGGGACTACCCCGCAAATGCGGGGTAGTCGGCGACAGACCCATAAAAGAATTAGACATTTAACATTAAAATTTTTATTAGACATTATAATTTATAATTTAGAAATTTTTAATAATCTTTTATCAAAAATTATTTATGAAAATTACTAAACCATTTTTTTTTATATTACTTCTTGGGCTACTTTTTTATATGCCTAGTTTTAGTTATGGAAAAATTGAAGCCAATCAAAATGAAGAAATTAAAGAGATTAATAGACAAATTGATAGTCAACAAGATAAAATTAAAAAAATGCAAGATCAACAAGAAGTTTATAAAGGATTAATTAAGCAAAAACAAGGTGAAAAAGCAAATTTGAATAATCAACTAGCCATTTTAGATAACCGTTTAGCTAAAGCTGAGTTAGATATCGAAAGCGTAGCTACAGAAATTGAAAGAACTAATTTAGAAATTAAAAAAATTAATTTAGAAATTACTGACAAAGATCAGCAAATTAGCAAACAGAAAGATCATTTAATTACAATTTTACAATTAATGCAAAAGCAAGACCAAAATTCCTCTTTAGAAATATTATTATCAAATAATTCTTTCACCGAATTTATGGATCAAGTTAAATATTTAGAAGATATTAATAGTGAAGTAGGCGAGACCCTTGATTCTCTAAAAGAGTCTCTAAAAGAATTAGATAATCAACAACAATCATTAACAAAAAAAGACAAAGAATTAGCGAAGCTAAAAGAACAATTAGGAGATAAGCAAGTTGTCTTAAATGATGAACAGGATAATAAACTTTTTATTTTAGATCAAACCAAATCTTCAGAAAAAGAATATCAAAAATTATTAAAACAGGCTAAAGCTGAACAGGAACAAGCAGCAGCCGAAATTGTTAGTTTAGAAAAAGAAGCTCGTGCCAAATTATCAAAAATCCAAAACAAAAAATTAGAATTTAATGATTCTGGATTTATCTGGCCAGTATCTAAAAATTCAATAACAGCTACTTTTCATGACCCAAGCTATCCTTTTCGTTATCTTTTTGAGCATCCAGGAGTTGATATTCGCGCTAGTCAAGGATCTCCTGTTAGAGCCTCTGCTTCTGGATATGTGGCAAAGGCTAAAGATGCTGGATTAGGATATAGTTATATTATGATAATTCATGGTAACGGATTGGCAACAGTTTATGGACATGTTTCTAAAATATATGTCAAAGAGGATGAATATGTTGTGCAAGGGCAAGCAATAGGCGCTAGTGGGGGATTGCCAGGCACACCAGGCGCAGGAAGAATGACAACAGGCCCACATATGCATTTTGAAGTTCGTTTAAACGGTATTCCAGTTGACCCAATGAATTATTTGCCATAAAATTTGTAAAATTTAAAAAACTTTACAAATTTTTAATTAGATTGTTATAATATAAGCATAAAAAAATAATACAAGATCTGTCGCTGAATACCATATTCGACGACAGACCCATAAAAAAATATGCAAAATGAAGATTTGCAACAAATAGCTAAAATAGTAAGTGATAACAATGACGTTTTGTTAGAAAAAATGGATGAAAAAATAAAAAACAATAATGACGTTTTGTTAGAAAAAATGGATGAAAAAATAAAAAACAATAATGGCGTTTTGTTAGAAAAAATGGATGAAAAAATAGAAGATCTTGCTAGAATGATTAATCATGAATTTAATGAAATAAATAAAAAAATGGATAAGGGATTTGATTCGCTTAAAAATAGAATAAAGAATATTGAAAATGGACAAGAAAATATTGAAATGAAATTTAACAATGTAGCTTATCATTTTGAAGTAATAGAGCTACAAAAAAGAGTAGAAACTTTAGAAACAAAAGCAAATATTCAATTTTCTAGATAGTACTAAATAATATAATAATATTAAATATATTATTATATTATTTGATTATTTAGTGTCGCACAATATAACTTGTGCGACACAAGAGGTGTAATTT
>JAHITL010000031.1 GCA_018817545.1 Patescibacteria group bacterium | reverse complement strand
GAAAAAAGTGCTGTTACTTCAAATTTAACTAAAGATGTTTATCTAGTTAATTATAATAGTGGAGAAGTTTATGGTAATTTTAGCGGAGATAATTTTAATAATGGTATAGTTAATGTAAATTTAAATGGCTTAGCATTATCTGCTAAAGAAAATTTGATTATTGCTTTAATAACTAAAATAGATAATAGCGCTATTAATGGTAATTATTATAAAACTATTTTAAATAATATTGATTATCGCGCTGAGAATAATAATTATTATTCTGATATTGTAAATATTGTTAGTGATAAAGTTGTTGTAAATAAATCTAATTTATATCTTTATCCTAATAGAGAAATAGCAGACCAAGCATTTATTAAAGGTGAAAAAAATAAAAAAATAGCTAGTTTTATTGTGGAGGCATCAGCTGGTGGTAATGCTAAAATAACTGGATTGACTTTTTCTCGCGGTGATAGTTCTGGCGTAATTTCTTTTGCTAATGGTTTTAGTAATTTATACGTTTTAATTAATTCAACTAAAACTAATGTAATTAAAGCGCCATATAGCAGTGATTTAATTTTTGATGGGTTTGGATATGTTTTGAAATCAGGGACTAGAGCTGAAATAAATGTTTATGCTGATACAGAAGTTGATTTAAAAGCGTCAGAAATTCAATTAAAAATTAGTGACTTAATCGCTGTAAATGACAATACATCTTCTTTGCCTTCTGTTGTTAATAATTTAAATATTAATAGTTTTAAAGTTTCTTTTGGCGAAGTTAAAGCAGAAATTAGTAAAGTTGCTGATGGTTTTGTTACTAAAGGTGAAGATGATAATATTATTGCTGGATTTAAAGTAAAAAATTCAGGAGCTGAGGATATTAGACTTCAATCAGTTATTGTTAATGCTGATGATTCTGAATTAACATATAGTCTTGGTTATAGTAATTTAAGAGTAGTTGATCGTAATAAACAAAATAATGTTGGCAGTACAATAAGTATGCCAGTTGCTGGAGCTAATATGATTAATTTAGGTAATTATGCTGTTAAAGCAGGGGAAGAAATTATTTTTGATGTTCATATAAAAACTAATAATAATATTGCTGATAAAAATATTACAATTTATTTTAGTGATTTTGTTGCGCAAGGTTATCCTTCAAGAATAAACGCTACAATAAGCGGTAATCCGACTGATAGTTTTAAATTCATTCCAGCTGTTAGTAGTAGTTTAGTTGTAAATAATAAAATAGAAAAATTTATTCAACCAGTTGTTGGCATTATTACTTATTATTTTCATGACGCAAATTATCCTTATAAAAATTCTTTTGAGCATACTGGCGTAGATATGGCAGTTAATCAAGGAACTAAAGTTAAAACAGTTGCTAGCGGAGTTATTTCTGAAGTAGTTAATGGCATTGGCGATCAAGCTAGTTATGTTACTATAAAACACAGTAATATTTTATCAACAAGATACGCGCATTTGTCACAGATTAATGTTAAAGTTGGTGATAAAGTTAAGCAAGGAGATATTATTGGTTTATCTGGCGGTCAACCAGGAACATCTGGCGCAGGAAAATATACAAATGGCCCTCATTTACATTTTGAGGTTTTGGAAAATAATATACAGGTTGATCCGATGAAATATTTGTGATTGCACAATAGGGACTACTCGAAACATGCTTAAGGGTCTGTCGCCGAATACGGTATTCGGCGACAGACCCTTTATATTGATTTACTTTTTATAATAATATACAATGGAATTGTGAATAATTATCAATTCCATTAAACATTATCAATATGAATAAATTATATTTTTACAATACATTAACTCGAAAAAAAGAAATTTTTAAATCGATTAAAAAAAGTGAAGTCGGGCTTTATACTTGTGGTCCGACTGTTTATAATTTTGCTCATATTGGTAATTTACGAACATATATTTTTGAAGATATTTTAAATAGAGTTTTGTTTTATAATAATTATAAAGTAAAACGAGTTATGAATATAACCGATGTTGGACATTTAACCGGAGATCAAAATATGGGAGAAGATAAATTAGAAAAAGGAGCAAAAAGAGAAAATAGAACAACTTGGGAAATTGCAGAATTTTATACTGAAGCGCTCAAAAATGATTTTAAATTATTAAATATATTAGAGCCTAATATTTGGTGTAAAGCGACAGATTATATAAAAGAGCAAATTGATTTAATTAAAATTTTAGAGAAAAAAAACTATACTTATAAAACAAGTGATGGAATTTATTATGATACCTCAAAATTTAAAGATTATAATAAATTAAGTCATCTTGATTTGGATACTTTGCGCGAAGGCGCGCGGATTGAAATAAATATTGAGAAAAAAAATCCAACTGATTTTGCATTGTGGAAATTTTCGCATAAAGATTCAAAAAGACAAATGGAATGGGGTTCACCTTGGGGTATTGGTTTTCCTGGTTGGCATATAGAATGTTCAGCAATGAGTTTGAAGTTTTTAGCGGATCAACTTGATATTCATTGTGGTGGAATCGATCTTATTAATATTCATCACACTAATGAGATTGCTCAGTCAGAAGGAGCTACTGGTAAAAAGTTTTTTAATTATTGGATACACGGGGCGTTTTTAAATATTGAAGGTGGAAAAAAAATGGCAAAAAGTGAAGAAAATTTTCTTACATTAGAAAATGCTTTTATTAAACAAAATATTAATCCTTTAGTTTATAGATTTTTAGCTTTGCAAGTGCATTATAGAAAACCTATGGAATATAGCCAAGAGGGAATAAAAAATGCTCAAAAAGGATTGAATCATCTATATAATCAAGTGATGGAGTTAGGAAAAGAAAAGGGAGAGGTTGATAATAATTTTAAGAAAAAGTTTTTAGAAGCAATAAATGATGATTTAAATATGCCACAAGTATTGGGTGTAGTCCAAGAACTATTAAAAGCAAATTTAGTTGATAAAGATAAATTAAAAACTATTTTGGATTTTGATAAAGTTTTGGGATTAAGAATTGAGGAAAATCTAATGCAAGAAAAATTTTCAGATCAAGTTCAGAAATTAATTGATTTGCGAAAATTAGCTAGAGATGAAAAAGAATTTATTAAATCAGATGAATTGCGTATTGAAATAGAAAAATTTGGTTACAATATTGAAGATACTAAAGATGGGCAAAGAGTGAAAAAAATATGAATAATTTTTGGAAAAAAATGCATAAACCGATTTATGCGTTAGCTCCAATGGCAGGAGTAACTGATTCTGCTTTTCGGCAGATGTGTAAAAGCTTTGGAGCAGATGTTGTTTATAGCGAGATGATTAGCGCTGCGGCAATTTTTTATAATTCTAAAAAAACTTTAGAGTTAATGGAATTTGATAAAAAAGAGCGACCTTTTGTGATTCAATTGTTTGGCAGTAATCCTGAGCATTTTGCTTATGCTACAAAGTATATTACTGAAAAAATTAAACCAGATGGGATAGATATTAATTTTGGTTGTCCTGTTAAAAAAGTTGCTAAACAAGGAGCGGGAGCAATCCTTATGGATAATTTAAAATTGGCGCGAGAAATAATTGAAGCTGTTATAAATAATACAAATTTACCAGTTTCTTTAAAAATTAGATCTAAAGTTAAACAAACTACTGCGTTAGATTTTTTAAAATATTTAGCTGATTTAGATATTAAGGCGATAATGATTCACGGCAG
>JAHITL010000030.1 GCA_018817545.1 Patescibacteria group bacterium | reverse complement strand
TTATGGTTAATTTTATATTTGCTATATCTGTTATTTCAAGTGATTTAAATTCAACTAACACTGGATTGACTGTTGCTAAAATTAAATAAGAACAAAGAGCTAATATTAGCCCTGTTAGACTGGCGGTAATCCATGCTTTTGCTTCGGTAATTTGAGAAGCATTTCCACCTGCTGTTAGCCAAATTACACCAGCGATCATCAAAATTACAGCTGCTAAAATTCCAACAATTCCAATAGCATATTTATAAATTATTTTAATATAGTTGCCAATAGAATTTCCGTTAATTGTTTGTTCGCCACTAAATTCTGTGCCTATATCAACTTGAGGTGTAAATTTAATTGAATCAGCTGCTTGACTGGCAGCAGGCGCCATCAATAAAAAAAATATACAGATTATTTGTAAAATAAATACTGTTATAAAAAAGATTGTTAGTATTTTTGGAAAAGACTTCATAAAAATTTCTAAATTATAAATTTATAAACAGAGTTCTATTATTTTTATTGCCTACTTCTTTAATAATTTCTCTAATTATTTTTTCTGTAATATCTTTTCCTCCTAAACCAACAATAAAACTTTGGATTTTAGCTTGAATTTTATTTTGACAAATTGCTTTTATATCAGAGGCTAAACATCCCATTTGTCCTAAGGAAATGGATTTATCTAAAACAGCGATATATTTGGCAGACTTTAATATTTGTAAAATTTCTTTTTCAGGAAATGGTCTAAAACATTTAATTTTTAAAATGCCAACGTTATTACAATTTGGAAGTTTATCAATAGTATCTTTAATTGTTCCAATAACAGAACCCATTGCGACTAAAATAGTAGAGGCATTTTTTGGTCCAGTATATTCTATTAGTCCGTTGTTTGTTTGTGTATTTTGTATTTTGTTGTTGAATATTTTTTGAAAATTTTTATATTCTTGATCTATTGTTTTTAAGCTAGAAATTAAATCATTATGTAGCTCTTGTCTAATTTCCATGTAATGCATTGGCGTGACTAATGCGCCTAAAGTTATAGGATTTTCTGTATTTAAATATTGTTCAGCGTTTGGTTTATAGTTAGGTAAGTATTTTTTAATAAGTTTTGTGTCTGGAATAATAACAGGTTCATAGGAATGGGTTAAAATAAAACCATCTACATTAACCATTACAGGAAGTTGAAGTTGTTCTGCTAATTTGTACGCCATAACATGTTGATTAACAGCTTCTTGGTGGTTTTCAGCAAATAATAAAATCCATCCAGCATCACGAATTGTCATAACATCTTGCTGATCATTCCAAATATTAATTGGTGCTGATACCGCTCGATTAGCGCAAGTCATAACAATTGGAAGTCGCATTCCGGCGATATTATAAATTACCTCAGTCATTAGAAGAAGTCCTTGTGAACTAGTTGCGCTATAAACACGAACGCCTGTAGCGCTTGCGCCTAAAACAATAGAAGCTGCCGCAAATTCGCTTTCAGCGCGAATATATTCATAATCAACTTGACCATCAGATTTAAATTTTGCCAAGTCTTCAACAATATGAGTTTGTGGAGTAATTGGATAAGCAGAAATAACCGCTGGAGCGATATTTTTTATAGTTAAAGCAATAGCGCGGGAACCCTCAAGGATTTGGAATGTTGTCATTTTTTTAGGATTAGTAAGATTAGTAAGATAAGTAGGATCTGGTAGGATTATTTTTGGGAAATTATAAATTTATTTAACAAAAATCCTACTTTATTAATTGATTCTAATAATTTTTTATAATTATTTTCATCTATATATTTTAATTCATAAGCAATTTCTAAAAAGCAATCTAATTCATTGAGCGATCCTTTTGCTATATTGAAAAAATTGCATCTATCTTTGTAGTATTTTTTTGTATTGCCCTCAGAAATATTTGCTAAAATTGAACAAACCACTCTTCTGATTTGTGAGATCGTGGCAAATTTTTCCTCAGCAGGAAATTTTTTTGTTATTTCATAAATAAATAAAACTAATTTTTACATTCTTTCCAAACAATTAATTGTCTGAAAGAATCTTGATATTGTAAATTTTCCATATTATCTTACTTATCCTACTTATCTTACTTATCTTCCTTTTCCATCACAATCGCTTTAGCGACACACTCTTCAGCGCATAAACCACATCCTTTGCAATAATCATAATTAGTAATTGGTTTTAATTTTTTGTATTGTTTTAAATTTTCCATAGTAATACATCCTTCTGGACAGATGCGTGAGCAAAAACCGCAAGAAATGCATTTGTCATAAAAAATTTTTGGCTTAAATGTACGCCAACCACCAGTTTTATTTACGATTGTGGTATTTGGTTTTACAGTAATGTTCATAAGAATTTTTAATTTTATAATTTTATAATTTTTTCCCGCATATTGCGGGATAATATCTAAGTTTTTAATATAAATTTCAAAAAAATAATTAAATTATATAAATAAACAAATATTTATATATTAAAAATTTGAGTATTATTTAAAAATTACCTGTCCCGCTTTTGCGGTAAAAAATTATAAAATTAAAAATTCTTATGATAAGCTTTTTCTATTGCTTTAATATTTTTAATAATCAATTCTTCATTTTTGTCAGAAAATTTTTCTCTAATAGCTTTTTTTAATGAATCTAAACTTATTAATCCAGTAAATTTAGACATAGCGCCTAAAATTACTGTGTTGACAATATTTTTTCCAAGAATTTCCATTGCTATTTTTGTGGCGTCAATTGTATAAATATTTGATTTAGGTAATTTTAATTTTAAATCAGTTTTATTTTTTGTTGTATTAATAATGATTTTTGTTTTTGAATTAATTCCATTTGTTAAACTAGGATTATTCAATAATGTTGAATCTTGAATAATTAAAATATCAGGTTGATAAATTTGTTCATGCGTTTTTATTGGCTTGTCGTCAATTCTAACATAAGATTCTACAGGTGCGCCTGTTCGTTCTACACCAAAAGAGGGAAATGCCTGAGATTGTTTTCCATCTATAAAAGCGGCAATAGTAATTAGTTCAGCAGCTGTTACCACTCCTTGTCCACCACGACCATGTATTCTTATCTGCAACATATTATTATAAAATTAAAAATTATTTTAACATTTCTTTTATAATTTGAATAAATGTATCATGCGGAATATCTCCTTCAATTTTATGTCCATTAATAAACCAAATTGGCGTGCCTTTTAAATTTAGTCTTTCCCCTTCATTAAAGTCTTTTTGGATTTCTTCTAGGTGCTTTTGTTTTGTAAGGCAATCAGTGAATTTATCAACATCAGCGCCGATTTGTTTAGATAACCTAATTAATTGTTGATTAGTTTTAACGCCTTGATTTTGAAATAATTTATCATGCATTAACCAGAATAACCCTTGTTCTCCAGCGCAACGACTTGCCATTGCTAGCGATAATGATTCTTCATGCAAAGGATAATCTTTAAAAACTATTTTAACTTTTTCATGATATTCTAAACTGATTTCTCTAATATTAGGATAGGAGTTTTTGCAAAAAGGACAAGCAAAATCACAGAATCCAATAATTGTTATTTTAGGCTTGGAAGCGCCTAGCCAGAAATTATTTTGAGTTGATATTTGATATGTCTTGTCGGTTAATTTAAATTTTTGGCTAATTATATTATACTGGTTTTGTTTAACTAAATCAAAAAAATAAAAACTTATAGCAATTAAAAAGACTAAAATGATTGTTAAGATAACAATTAAACTAATTCCCCACCATGTTTTGCGCCATCTTTTTTTTGTGATCACAAGATTGTAGGGTCTGTCGCCGAATACGGTATTCGGTGATAGATCCTTGTAATAATTTATTAGATTACTTATTATATAGACGAACTTTATTATAGCATTTTAAAAAAATTATATGAAATTAATACTTGCATCAAATTTAAGTTTTCTTTTGAAATATGGTTATAACTTAACAGGTATTCCAAAGTCTGAAATGAAGATTGGATATATTACGACTGCTTCAAAAGGAGCGAGA
>JAHITL010000029.1 GCA_018817545.1 Patescibacteria group bacterium | reverse complement strand
CATATTTATACAATCCTAATTCAAATTCAGTAATTTTATCAGGCTGGATATTGTCTAATAAACCAGTAGTAATTGCAAAAAATATTAATATTTGATGAGCTATTGAAACTGGCATATATTGACCTTGCTTAAATATTTCCATTAATCTTTTTCCTCTTTCCAATTTAGCTTTAGTATCAACATCTAAATCCGAACCAAATTGAGCAAAAGCAGCTAATTCACGATATTGCGCTGCTTCTAACCTCATTTTACCAGCAACTTTTTTCATAGCTTTTACTTGCGCTGAACTACCAACGCGAGAAACCGACAAACCTGCGTTAATAGCAGGACGATTGCCTTGATAAAATAAATCTGGTTCTAAATAAATTTGCCCATCAGTAATAGAGATAACATTAGTTGGAATATAAGCGGAAACATCGCCAGCTTGAGTTTCAATAATAGGCAATGCTGTAATTGAACCACCACCATAATCTTGATTGAGTTTGCAAGCGCGCTCTAATAATCTAGAATGAATATAAAAAACATCTCCAGGATATGCTTCGCGTCCAGGTGGTCGTCTAAGAAGTAAAGATATTTCACGATAAGCAACCGCATGCTTTGATAAATCATCATAAACAATTAAAACATCTTCACCCTTATCTAAAAAATATTCAGCCATAGCGCAACCAGCATAAGGAGCAATGTAAAGCAAAGATGCTGGATCGCTAGCGCAAGCTAAAACTACTGTAGTATATTCCATTGCGCCATGTTCTGTTAATTTTGCCACAATACTAGCCACTTTTGACTTTTTTTGACCAATGGCTACATAAATACATTTTAAATTTTGTCCTTTTTGATTAATAATCGCATCAATAGCAATAGCTGTTTTACCAATTTGACGATCACCAATAATTAATTCTCTCTGACCACGACCAATTGGAATCATAGCATCAATAGCTTTAATTCCAGTTTGCACTGGTTCACTTACTGATTGACGAGCAATAACACCTGGAGCTATTTTTTCAATTGGATTATATTTTTCAACATTAATTTCTCCTTTTCCATCAATAGGCTCACCAAGAGGATTGACTACTCTTCCGATAATATTTTCTCCAACTGGAACTTCTAAAATTCTATTTAAACATCTAACTTCATCACCTTCTTTAATAACAGAAGAATCTCCCAAAATAATAACACCAACGCTATCCTCCTCTAAATTCATTGCGACTCCATATATTTTATTAAATTCGGAATTATTCACATTAGCTTGCGCATTATCCGCTCTTGTAAATTCCAACATTTCTGACATCATCACTTCAGAAATTCCAGAAACGCGAGCAATTCCATCGCCAACTTCAATAACCCGACCAACAGTTTGCTCTTTAACAGATGATTTAAAACCTTCAATTTGTTGTTTAAGTTGTTCCACAATAAAATCTTTTGTAGTAGACATAATTATAAAATTTTTAATTTTCAATTTTTAAATAATATTTTAATATTTAAAATTTTAATATAGGGTCTGTCGCCGAATACCGTATTCAATATAAAATTCAAGTAACTAAATTATAAATATAAAAATAAATAAATATTTGGATATTAAAAATTTAAATATTATTTAAAAATTAAAAATTATAAAATTCTATTTAATTAGCTTATTTTTTAACTCATCTAACGTTGCTTTTACGCTTCCATCCAAAACTTTATCTCTATATTTTACAACAACACCACCTAATAAATTTTGATCAATTTCTTTTTTAATTATAATTTCATCAGATTTACTTATTTCTTTAATATAATCAATTAATAATTGTTCTATTTTTATATCAATTTTTTTCGCGCTAATAATTTCTGCTTCAACAATTTTATTTTCAAAATTCCAAATTTTTACAAATTGTTCAACTATACTATTTGCCTTAATTAAATCATTATTATTTTTTAATGTTATGACAAATTTTTCAATAATATCTTTAAGTTTAGACTGATCAAAACTTTTATCACTAGTAATTTGATAAAGATATTGCCCATATTGTTTAGCTGTAATTTTCATAATAATAAAAAGAAAAATAAGACCCATAAAAGAGTTAAAACAGAAAATTTAATCCAAGTCAGGTTTCTTTTCACCGGGTTTTAAAAAATTTTCAAAACTCAAAAAAGAAAAAAGAAAAAAGAAAGATTAAAATTCAAATTTCAAAAACCCCCCACCCCAGACCGAACGCCAACGTCAGAATAGGAATCCCCAGAATCGTACCCGCCCAAGCCGGCCCGGCGATTGACACGATCCCAGTAAGCGCGCGGCACATGGCCAGAAGCGGAGAAACAAACACCCAACAAACGCTCGAGATAAACTGTCCCACGATCATCGCCTATTACTTTGTTTTCTTTTGACAAATAAGATATGGCAAAAGCAAGCCAGTCTTCTGGAGTCCAACATTCTTCTTTTTGTTTTTTTATCAATTGAAATTGTTCGCTAGCCAACATTCCACCCTCAATCGATGTTCTGCCTTTGGTTGTCTTAGCTTGACCTTTTTCTGGAACAATGGACAATCCTTCGTCAAAAGTTATTCTCCAGCCTCCTATTTGTTTTATCGCTTCTTTTTTGCTTATTCCTTTGCTGGCAATTGCCTTTTTGTCTTTTGTTTCCCATTCTGGAAAATAAAACAAATTTTTAAAATTTTCATTCACATAAACAGGTGTGGCTTTATCAAGTTCAAGCAGTTTGTTATCTTCTCCTTTTAAATTACCTTCTTTGTATTTTCGTTTAATAAGTTCACCGTATGCTTTTACTAACTCATCAATTGACAGAGCAAATGGCGTGAGTCTGAGTTTGACAAGCCCTTGCTCTGTCTTTTCGCGAAAATCTTTGTTTTTTCTTATTCTTTTG
>JAHITL010000006.1 GCA_018817545.1 Patescibacteria group bacterium | reverse complement strand
CAAACCACAAACTACAATGTCTGATATATTAATTAATAATAAAAAACAACAAGCTTTGGAATTGTTAAAAATCCATTATGGATTTGAATCATTTCGACAAGGGCAGGAAAAAGTAATTGACAGTATTTTGGCTGGTAAAAATACTGTTGTTATTATGCCTACTGGAGGTGGAAAATCTCTCTGTTTTCAGTTGCCTGCTTTAGTTTTAGAAGGAGTGACGTTGGTCGTTTCACCATTAATTGCTTTAATGAAAGATCAAGTTGATGGGCTTCATAAAGTGGGTGTTCCAGCTACTTTTATTAATAGTTCAATTTCTCAAACCGAAACTTTTAATCGATTAGAGGCTATTAAACTTGGGCAATATAAATTACTTTATGTTGCGCCAGAAAGATTTTATAGTCAAGAATTTATTAATGCTTTAAATCAAATTAAAGTGAGTCTGTTTGCAGTTGATGAAGCGCATTGTATTAGTCAATGGGGG
This sequence comes from Patescibacteria group bacterium, assembly GCA_018817545.1. GTDB lineage: Bacteria > Patescibacteriota > Patescibacteriia > Patescibacteriales > GWC2-42-12 > JAHITL01. The sequence goes on along the minus strand of JAHITL010000006.1, from coordinate 1,572 downwards.
CATGATTTTAGACCTAGTTATATAAAATTAAAGGAAGTAATTGCACTATTGGGTAGTCCTGTTGTTGTTGCATTAACTGCAACTGCTACGACAGAGGTAAGTAATGATATTATTAAACAATTAAATTTAATTAATCCAACTTTAGTGATTACTGGTTTTGCTCGTCCTAATTTGCAGTTTGGTGTAATTCAGACAACTGATTCGCAAAAAGGACAATTTGTTTTGGATGCTATTTCTAGCACAAATAGAGGTTCTGGAGTTATTTATGCTAGCACTCGCACTAGAGTTGATGATTTAGTGCAAATATTATTGGAAAAGAATATTAAAGCGATTGGTTATCATGCAGGAATGGATGCAGAAGAGAGAAAATTGGTGCAGGAAAATTTTATGACAGGTGAAGCAAAGGTAATTGTTGCAACTAATGCTTTTGGGTTAGGAATTAATAAACCTGATATTAGATATGTTATTCATTATGATATGCCAGGCACAATTGAGGCATATTATCAGGAAGCAGGTCGCGCTGGTCGTGATGGAAAACAAAGTCTTTGTCTTTTACTTTATAGTTCGCGCGATCGTTATTTACAAGAATTTTTTATTCAAGGCGATAATCCATCGCCAGAAATGATTTTAGAAATTTACGAAATTTTAAAAAGTTATGAGTCTGAACTTATTTTAATTACTTATGCTGAGTTGGCAAAAATGTTATCTGGTCAATCTCCTGAAATGGCAATTGGAACTAGTTTAAAAATTTTAGAAAAAGAAGGGTATATTACTAGATCTCATGAAAAAAGTGGCAAAGCTTTTATTAAATTTAAAAAAGATTTTGTAGATATTGTTAGTTCGCTAGGCACGCGCGCTAAAAGCCAATTAAATATTATTAATAAATTAAATGATAGATATTCTCAAGAATTATTAGAAGGATTAAGTTTAAATTTAGAAGAGGTTGCTGAAATAATTAATGAAAAAAAAGATTCTTTGACACGATTGATTAGAAAATTAAAAGAACAAAATTTAATTGATTATACGCCTCCTTTTCGTGGCACTGAAATTAGATTATTAAAATACCATAATAAAGAGGATGTTAAGTTGGATTTTCGCGCATTATCCGAAAAATTAAAACACTCTTATAAGAAATTAGATCAAATGGAAGAATATATTTATGATGCTGGTTGTAGGCAAAAATATATTATGGATTATTTTGGTGAGAATGAAGCTGAAAAATGTACTAAATGTGATAATTGTTTAGTAGGAAATATGGGTCACGTAGAGAAAGCGCAAGTTGAAGAAAAATATAAAAAGAAAACAGCAGTTTTATCTACAAAACTTACTCAATTGGAAACTTTTGATTTATATAATAAAGGTTTTAAAATTGCGGATATTGCTAATGCTCGTGGTTTGCAAAAAGAAATTGTTATTGATCATTTATGTTTTTTAATAAAAGCTGGATTATTAACTAATATTGATAAGTCAGTAAATATAGATAAGCAAAAAAATATTTCAGAAGCTATAAAAAAAGTTGGAGATAATAATTTAGAAATGATTAAAAAACTATTGGATGAAACAATAACTTTT
>JAHITL010000130.1 GCA_018817545.1 Patescibacteria group bacterium | reverse complement strand
GTACATTATATATAGGAGTAACTAATGATTTATTAAACAGAAGTTTTCAACATAAATTAAAACAAAATTCTAATAGTTTTACAGCTAAATATAATATTGACAAATTAGTATATTTTGAAGAGTATCAATATATTCAAGACCCTAAGAGAAAAACAGATGAAAAACTGGAATAGAGAACGGAAAATAAAACTAATAGAAAAAGGAAACAGAACTTGGCGTGATTTATTTTTGGATATGCTGTAGATGGTGATTGTGCGGTTTACTCCTGGATTCCCGCTTTTTGGACTCGCGGGAATGACAAAAAGGAAAGGATTCTGCGAGAATGACATTTTTATATTACTACACTATGACATTATCACATTACTACGACAGAAGGGGTCGGTGAGCAGTTACATAGCACCTACATTCTACTCCCAAGCTTAATTTTAGGCTTAAGTTAATATTTGTAATGTTATTTTCCAAGAATTTGGCAAATCATTTTATATCTATTCTGTCGATTCGTCCTGTGAATTGTGGTTTAAGTTAATTTTCTAAGGCATAAAAATTGCATTTTTTTATATATCATAACATTAGATTTACGATTGATTATAAATTAAGTCTATATTTTATCTAGTATATGAAAAAAAAATCCAATTTTTAGCATTACAAATATTAACTTAAGCCTAATTTTAATACAAAAAAACAGTGTCATTGCCCCGCAACTTGCGGGGCAATCCAGGAGTTAGAGGCAGGAATGTAAATAATATTATGAAAGAAAAAAAACTCAGTATTAAAATTTAATAATGAAATGGATTGCGGGTCAAGCCCGCAATGACAACACGGAAAATGAATTCTCGTTTCTTAGGCTCTACTGGAATAACAAAAAAATAATTAAGCTTTGAATTAGAATTTAAGTGTTTTTTATTGTTGTATTTTAATTGGCAACAACCCCATTTAAATTCGTATCAGAATATATTAAAAACTTATATTAACTCAAAAAAATCAAGATGAATTTTTTTGGCTTCTTGATCTGATAATTCTTTGTATGTTACACGAATTGTGTATTTAATTTTTTTATCAAGTATATATTTATCAGCAATAATTATACTCCAGATATGATTTTTATTGAATTTTTTTCCAATATTTTCTAAATATTCGTCAATTGATTCTTCTTTTTTTAATTCAATGTTTGCGTCCAAAGTTATTAATTTTTGAGTAATTTCTACTACTGGATTATTTTTTATTTGAAGAAGTAATTTGGTAACTTTTTCAATATTGATTTCCGCAAAATATATATTAGATTTAATTTCTTGTGGAATTAATTTATAAATAATGCCGATTTGATTTATGCCAGCATAAATATCCAAGCATGAATTTGAATTAGCTATTTTTGGTTTTTGAGAAGCATTTGTATATTTTATTGAGGAAAGGCCTAGTAAGCGGAGCATTGATTCAATTTTATTTTTAAATTCAGACAAGACAGTCTTTGTTGAAATTGACATTATCCCAAGTGCTTCATGCTCTGTATATTTACCATTCTTCTTACCAAAAATTTTCCCAATTTCAAAAATATTAATAAAATCAACATTTTTTTTAACATATTCATTTGATTGATTCAATAGTCCAATTATCATTGATTGTCTAAGGTTTGGGAAAAGGTCGTTAACAGAATTCTGCGTAGAAATAATATCCCAATCAGTGTAATTAGCAAATTCATTTTCTCCATTTTTAGTTAACGGCCACGATAAAATTTCGTCAAAACTTAAGGCTACTAAAATATCTCTTATTTTTTCTGCTAAAATAATATTTTTAGGGGTAATGTCTTGCACTATCTCAAATTTAGGAATTTCATTTGAAGGTATTTTATCAAAACCATATATTCTAATAATTTCTTCAACAAGATCTTCAGGAATTGAAATATCAGTCCTATGAATAGGCGGGGAAACAAAAAATAATTTCCCTTTTTTTTCAATACTAAAATTTAAATTTTTTAATATTCTTATTGAATCATTTTCAGAAATCTCAATGCCTGAAAATTTGCTTGGCATACTTGTGTCAAATTCTATTATTGGAGAAATATTTTTGTTTGGATAATAATCAAATAATTCGCTAGATATCTGACCATTTCCATATTTAATAATCAAAGAAATCAGTAATTGCATTGCATAATATGAACTAGTCGGGTCAAGCTCTTTTTCTAAGCGATGGCTAGCTTCCGTGACTATACTTAAGTCTCTTGAATTTTTTCTGATTATAGAACGATTATAAACGGCGACCTCAGCAATAATCGATTTTGTTTCCATATTAATTGCTGCTTTTTTTCCTCCAACCATACCAGCTAAAGCAAGAATATTTTTTTCATCCCTAATTATTAATTCAGTGTCTTTTCGTAATTTAACAGAGGTGCCAAATAAAGTAATAATATCATCAAAATCGTGATTTAGTGACCACATTACTTGACCAGTTATTTTTTCATAGTCAATTAAATGGGAAGGATATCCCGTCAGCAACATTACATAATTTGATAAATCAACCAAAAGATTTATGCTATTTAAGTCATAGAAAGATAAATATTCTTTAAGCCAATCAGGAGATTCTTTGTTTATAATTCCGTCAATTTTAATTGCTAAAACTCGTTTTACATAGTCAACTGCATGGATTTTTATGTCTAATTGCTTTCCATTTTTGGTAATCGTTTTAATTTCTGGCATTGAAATTTGGAGATTGTAATATGCCGCAACTTCTCTAGCTAAGCCAATAATTGAAAGACAATCAGCGCGATTTTGTCTAATTTCTAAGCCTATTAAATAATCTTTAGAGTCTTTGTACGAAATTTCCGTAAAACTATCCATTAAAAAACCGATAAGAGTTAATGCTTCTCCTATTTCTTTTGGGCTAGCTTTTAAGTCCGGAATTAATTCTTTTATTTGACTATATAATATTTTCATTTTCGTAATATTTATAACCTAAATTACCGCCTAATAAAGTTCTAATATCTGTAATTTTATATTTAGCCATTACCCATCGGTCGAG
>JAHITL010000028.1 GCA_018817545.1 Patescibacteria group bacterium | reverse complement strand
GTTTTTATTTTCTAAGTATCAAAAAACATTAAAAAAATACACTCGATATAATAATGGTTTTACTGTTATTGAAATGTTAATTAGCGCCGGTATAATAGCATTTTTAACTACTATTTTTTTAGTTAATTATCATGGCGTTAGTTTTAAAACAGAATTGATTATAGAGGCTCAAAAAGTAGTTAGTAATCTAAATTTAACTCGAAGCTTTAGTTTAAGTTCTAGAAAATATGATAAAAAAGTCCCTGCAGGCGGTTGGGGAGTTTATTTTTCTTCATTGTATTCTGATCGTTATTTAATTTTTGCTGATGTTAATAATGACAATACTTATAATCTTAATGAAGCTGATGAAGCTAACGAAGCATTGGGTGGACGAATTATAAAATTACCAAATAAAGTAATTATTGATAGTATGAGTGTTTGCACTGGTGATAATTGCACAGAAAAAGTAGAAAATTCTGTGAGTGTAGTTTTTGTTTCGCCTAATCCGACTATTTATATTAATAAAGCAACAAGTACTTCTGCTAGGATTAAATTTAAAGAAACAGGAAGCAACTCTACTAAAACAATAGAAATTAATTCTTTAGGTTTATCTGAAGTTATTGACTAAGGTAGTTTAAAGTTTAAAGTTAAAAGTTGAAAGTTGAAAGTTTAAAGTTAGAAGTTGATAAGGAATTTTAATCATTTTTTATGCTAAATGTTAGATGCCAAATAGTAAATACTCAAAACGGTTTTTCTTTAATAGAATTAATTGTTTGTCTTTTTATTATTAATTTGGGAATGATAGGAGTTTTGTCTTTGGTGTTGCAAAATATTAAAGTTGAAAGTACTAATAAAAACGCGCTTATTGCTTCGCAATTAGCTCAAGAAGGTTTAGAATTAGTGAGAAATCAGAGAGATAATAATTGGCTAGGAACAGGTGGCTGGACAGATAAGATAGTTAACTTTCCAACTTATATAATTGATTATTCATATATAATTGATTATTCATACAAAAGTGGAGACATTATTACTAGTGTTAGTGGAATTGATGATGAAAAAACAAAGCTTTATATTAATAAAAATGGCTATTATACACATGATAGAATTAATAACTTTCCAACTATTTTTTCTCGTTTAATTTCAGCTAGTTACAATGACAATGACGAAGAAAAATATCTTGATATAAAATCTAAAGTTTATTGGAAAGAACGAGGGAGAGATTATAATTATGAAGCAGAAGTCTATTTATATGATTGGAAGCAATAAACAAATAAAACAAAAAGGAACAACATTTTTAGAAATTATAGTGGCAGTTGGTATATTTTCTGTTACTATTTTGTTAGCAACTAGTATTTTTCAGTCTGTTTCTGATGGTCAGCGTAGCGCAATGGTTGCTCAAAATATTCAAGAAGATGTTAGATATGCTATGGAAATAATGAGTAGAGAAATTAGAATGGCGCAAGTTTTCGATGAAACAAAATGTTTTGAAGAAGACCAGCTTACTGAAAATAGAATCTATAATACTGAGAGTAATGCTCAAAATCAAAATCAAAATCAAAATGGTTTATATTTTAAAAATGAAGAAGGGGATTGTGTAAAATATTTTATTAAAGATAATAATTTAGTTAAGATTAAAGAAGGTTTGACTGACTTGATTCCATTAATTTCAAATAAAATAATCTCAACTAAAATTATAATAAGTAATTTAAAATTTGATATAATTGATAGTCCTGCTAATAACATACAGCCTAGAGTAACAATTACATTAGATGTTGAATATAGTGGCAAAAAAATGCATAAACAGCAGATGAAAATACAAACAACTGTTTCTTCAAGACATTATTAAGGGTCTGTCGCCAAATACCGTATTAAGAAATAATTTTTAATTTTGTAATTTTGTAATTTTTAAATAATATCTTAATTTTTCACCGCAAAAGCGGGACAGGTAATTTTTAAATAAAGTTTTAAATTCTAAATTAATTAAAAATTAAAACATTAAAAATTATTTATAAATTTAAAAATTTAAAAATTTAATCTTACAACTTTCAACTTTCAACTTTATTTTTAGATATTATGAATAAATATGTAAAAAATAATAAAGGAGTGGCTTTGATGATAACTTTAATGATATTGTCTTGTGTTTTAGTTGTGACTTTAGGAGCTGTGAGTTTAATTATGGCTGGAATAGTTGCAACTCGTTTGAATCAATCATCAATTATCGCTTATTATGCTGCTGAAACTGGGATTGAGCGGGCTTTGTGGGAAATTAAAAAAGGTTTTGAATTATCTGGTGATTCAGGGACTATTGCTAGCAGTCCTTTAAAAAATAATAGCGCATATGTTGCTACTTATGCTAGCTCAACATCAGAGATTGTTTTTTTTTCAAAAGGCGATTATAATGAAAGTAGTAGAGCAATTCGAGTTAGCTTTGATCAATAGACTTAAAGTTATAAAGTTATAAAGTTATAAAGTTATAAAGTTGAAAGTTATAAAAAAAATAAATTTAATTTTTAAAAAGTAATTTTATGTTGTTTTCTAAAAAGTTTTTTATTGTTATTTTTTGTTTATTAGCATTGACTTTAATTTTTCTTTTTGGATTAGGACTTTGGGTAAAAAGTAAAAAAGTTCCTGCTAAAATAATGAGCATTGAACAAGTAGAGAGAAAAACAGTTGATCCTGTTTTTAAAAATCTTCCAGTGGAAATATTAAAAAAGATGGAAGATGAAAATAAAAAAGTTCGTACCCTTACTGGTAAAATAGATAAGATTCAAGGAAGAGTTTTATCAGCAACATTTAATATTGGAGATTTAAAAGGAAAAACTTATGAAATAAATGTTTTACCAGATGCAAAATTTGGTAAAACAGAAGTTGATAAGATAACTTTTATTCCAAAAACAGTTGATCTTTCTTTTGATGAAATAAAAGTGAATGATGAAATTATTGCTTGGGCAAAACAGGAAGATATAAAAAATCTTAAACAGTTTGATACTGAATATTTAGAGGTGATGGTGAAATAGAATATTAAAACGTTTAATATAATATTTAAAAATTACCCGTCCCGCTTTTGCGGTGAAAAATTAAATTTATGATGTTTTCTAAAAAAATTATTTCTAGTTTATTTTTCGGTGTTTTCGGTTTACTTTTGTTTTTACCTGCATCTTTTGCTCAAGCTGGACCTATTGGTACTTCAGCAGCTTGTACAGGGGCTGCTACTAGAGGAGCTAATTTTTGTTTTGATAGGACTAATATAGCAGAAGAGTTAAAAACAATTAATCCTACAACTAAAGATGCATAATGATACAGCAGGATTATTAACTATTGTTGCGTCTCATGATTTTGGCGCTAAAAAAGTAGAATTTCATCTTTGTCAAGTTCTTATTAATGGTAATGTGGCTGGCCCTGGCGTTGGGAGAATTACTGCCGATGGTCTTAGCGGAAAAATAGTAATAAACACTAAAGATGGGGTTTATAATGGCAGTATGCTTTGCGCAACTAAAGATAATTATCTTAAAACAAGCGGTAAAATCCAAGCTTCTGGACATGATGGTTGGATAGAAATAAATACTTATAATTTTGAAATGAAAATAGCAGAAGACAGTGCGGGAATTGGTTCTGTGATTACGAATGGAACTACGGGGTATAATAGTTTAGATGGTAGTAATAAGGAAAATACGAAAGGATTAGGTGGCGAGAATTATGATTGTAATACAAGGTCATGGATTAAAGGAGGTAAAAATGGCGGCAGTGGCGGCAGTGGCGGTGGTGGCGGTGGCGGGACAATTAAACTTAATATTACATCGGATTTGGATGTTAAAGGAACTATTTCTGCTATTGGTGGTGATAGTGTGGTGATTCGTAATTGTTGTTGTGGTGCTGGTGGTGGAAGTGGCGGAGTAATAGAAATTAAAAGCGAAGGATCTATTTTTATACCTGATAAGTTAATTATTTCTGCTAGTGGTGGAAGCGGCAGCACTTATAATGGTCGGTCTGGCAGTAATGGAGTAATTACTTTGAATGCAGGAGCAAGTTTAAATAATAATGGTTCTATTAGTAGTGGAGTAATGACTTTGAATGCAGGAGCAAGTTTAAATAATAATGGCTTTATTATTGGTCAAACAGTTGAAATTTTTAGTTTAGCTACTTCAACTATTTCAACAACAGGAAGCGTTTCAGGAGATCAAATAAATTTACAAGGATTTGTTTTTGATATTAGTGGTCTTATTATTGGTAACGATTCAGTAAAAATTTTTAGTTCAGCAACATCTACTCTTTCTACTGCAGGGAGTATTTCAGGAGCAAATTCTGTAAAACTTCAAGGTTTCGCTTTTGATATTAACGGTAATTTAAATGCTAGTGCTGTTAATGGTAAAATTGATGTAAGTGCTACTTCTTCGTTAAATATTCTT
>JAHITL010000027.1 GCA_018817545.1 Patescibacteria group bacterium | reverse complement strand
TTTGTCATTCCCGCAGAGCCCGGAAAGCGGGAATCCATTTCCTTATTAAATTTTAATACTGAGTTTTTATTAAAAAATAATAAAAAAAGTAAGATAAATAAGATAAATAAGAAAAGTAAGATAAATAAGATAAATAAGATAAATAAGATAAATAAGAAAAGTAAGATAAATTTCCTTTTGTCATTCCCCCCGCAACTTGCGGGGGGGGGGAATCCATTTCATTTAAATTTTAATACTGAGTTTTTATTAAAAAATAATAAAAAAAATAAGATAAATAAATAAAATAAGATAAATAAAAATAAATTAACAAATTAACTAAAAAAATATGAGTAAAATTTTGGGAATTGATTTGGGTACTACTAATTCAGCAATGGCTATTATTGAAGGTGGACAGCCAAAAATTTTAGAAAATGCAGAAGGTAATAGAACAACGCCTTCTATTGTTGCAATTTCTAAAAATGGTGAAAGATTAGTTGGATTAACTGCGAAAAGACAAGCAGTTACTAATCCAGAAAATACTGTTTACGCGATTAAACGATTAATCGGTAGACGTTTTGAAGATGACGAAGTTCAACGTGATATTAAAATATCTCCTTATAAAATTGTTAAGGCAAATGAGGGGGTTAAAATAAAAATGTCTAACAATGAATACACTCCGCAGGAAATTTCAGCAATGATTTTATCAAAATTAAAAGCTGACGCAGAAGCAAAATTGGGAGAAAAAATAACTGAAGCGATTATTACCGTCCCTGCTTATTTTGATGATGCTCAACGTCAAGCGACTAAAGATGCTGGTAAAATTGCTGGTTTAGAAGTTAAACGTATCATTAATGAACCAACAGCGGCGGCTTTAGCGTATGGATTTGAGAAAAAGAAAGGTGAACAAATTGCTGTTTATGATTTAGGCGGAGGTACTTTTGATATTTCAATTCTTGATGTGAGCGCAGATACTGTTGAGGTAAAATCTACAAATGGTGATACTCATTTGGGCGGTGAAGATTTTGATCAACGTTTAATTCATTGGATAATAGAGGAATTTAAAAAAGATCAAGGGATTGATTTATCAAAAGATACTTTAGCTTTGCAAAGAATAAAAGAAGCAGCTGAAAAAGCAAAAATTGAATTATCAACAACAATGGAAACTGAAATTAATCAGCCTTTTATTACAACTGATGTTAATGGGCCAAAACATTTAGTTATGAAAATATCTCGAGCAAAACTTGAGGAATTAGTTGGTGATTTGGTTGAAAAAACTATTGCTCCTTGTCAAGCAGCTTTAAAAGATGCTGGATTTACAATAAAAGATATTCAAGAAGTAATTTTAGTTGGAGGTATGACTCGTATGCCTTTAGTGCAGAAAAAGGTTAAAGAATTTTTTGGCAAAGAGCCAAATTTAACAGTCAATCCAGACGAAGTTGTTGCTTTAGGCGCTGCTGTACAAGCAGGTGTTTTGCAAGGCGATGTTAAAGATGTATTATTGCTTGATGTTATTCCTTTGACTTTAGGAATTGAAACTTTGGGTGGTGTGTCAACTGCGTTAATTGAAAGGAATACAACTATTCCAACTTCAAAATCGCAAGTTTTTTCTACAGCAGTTGATGGACAAACTAGTGTAGAAATTCATGTTTTACAAGGCGAACGTCCAATGGCATCTGATAATAAATCCTTAGGAAGGTTTATTTTAAATGGTATTCCATCTGCTCCTCGTGGTGTTCCGCAGGTTGAAGTAAGTTTTGATATTGACGCAAATGGTATTGTTAATGTTAAAGCTAAAGATAGAGCAACAAATATAGAGCAACAAATTACAATTACAGCTTCTTCTGGTTTAAGTAAAGAAGAAGTTGAAAAAATGAAAAAAGAGGCTGAATTGCATGCAGATGAAGATAAGAAAAAAAGAGAACAAATAGAAATAAAAAATCAGGCTGAAGCTATTATTTTTCAATCTGAAAAATTAATTAAAGATTCTGGAGATAAAATAAAAGCAGAAGATAAAAAAGAACTTGAAGAAAAAGTTGATGCTTTGAAAAAAGTAAAAGACAGCGATCAATCTGATGAAATAAAAAAGAAATTAGAAGAATTAAATGTTATTGCGCAAAAAATTGGCGCAGCTATGTATCAACAAGCATCAGCTAATCCTACAGCAGAAAATCCAATCAACGAGCAAACAGAAGATGAAAAGAAAAAAGAAGAGGGGCCAATTGAAGGCGAGTTTGAAGAAAAAAAATAAAACCATACTTATTAAGAAATGTTAAATTTTATAATTAATTTTTATTATTTTATTTTTTTGTCATTTGGATTTTGTTATTAATTTGTTATTGGAAATTTGTCATTTGTCATTTTATTTTTTTTATGTCTAAAGATTATTATAAAATACTTGGAGTTGAAAAGAATGCTAATCAAGAGGATATTAAAAAAGGTTTTCGTAAATTGGCGCATCAACATCATCCTGATAAAAAAAGCGGAGATGAAGCTAAATTTAAGGAAATAAACGAAGCTTATCAGACTCTTAGCGATCCAAAAAAACGAGCTCAATATGATCAATTTGGTTCGGATTTTGGCCAATATTCTCAACCTAGTGGCAGTTCTGGCTTTGAAGGGTTTAGCGGATTTAATGGTGGATTCAATATTAATATGGATGATTTAGGAGATATTCTTAGTGATTTTGGAGATTCTTTTGGTTTTTCTAATAGAGGAGGAGGTGGACAACGTGGAAGAGCCAGTCGTGGTCGCGATATTCAAGTAGTTTTGTCTATTGATTTTATTGAAGCTGTTTTTGGCGTTGAAAAAGAAATCAGTTTGAAAAAAACAATTAAATGTACAAGATGCAAAGGTGAAGGAATGGAGCCTGGCACAACAGTTATCACTTGTAAAACTTGTAATGGTAGCGGACATATTGTTAAAGTCCAGAGGACAATTTTTGGCAATATGCAAGTTCAAATGACTTGCGGTGATTGCGGTGGCGAAGGAAAAACATTCAAAGAAAAATGTACAGCTTGTCATGGTATTGGAATTGTTAATGAGCTAGTTAATTTTAAAGTTAAAATTCCAGCAGGTATAAATAATAATGAGACAATTAGATTGTCTGGTAATGGTGAGGCAGGAGCAAAAAATGGACAACCAGGTGATTTGTATTTAAAAATTAGAGTTAATCCTGATCGTCGTTTTGAGCGTGATGGTGTTAATATAAAATCTCAAGTAAAAATAAGTTTTTCTCAAGCAGCTCTTGGTGGTAAAATTGAAGTTATTACAGTTGATGGATTGGTTGATCTAAAAATTCCTGAAGGCACGCAATCAGGAAGAGTTTTTATTTTGCGCAACAAAGGTGTGTCGCATTTAAATAGTCATTATCGTGGCGATCATTTGGTTGAAGTTATAGTTAAAACTCCAACTAATTTAAATCGTAAACAAAAAGAAGTATTAAAAGAATTTGGGTTATAAATTTTTAATTTTAATTCAATAATGAAAAAATATCATATCATTACAATCGGTTGCCAAATGAATAAGAGTGATAGTGAAAGAATAGCGGGTAAATTAGAAGAGCTTGGTTATAAACGGTCTGATAATAAATATCAGGCCGATTTAGTTATTGTTAATACTTGTGGAGTCAGACAATCAGCTGAAAATCGACTTTATGGATTAATTCCAGAA
>JAHITL010000005.1 GCA_018817545.1 Patescibacteria group bacterium | reverse complement strand
TCAATATGCTCTCGTAAATACGCCTCACATTTTTCAAGAGTTGAGATATTCTTTACTATTTGCCTAATTTCTAATTTATGATTCATTATTCCTATTTTTTTTACTAGATCATTACTGCTGACCCCTCCTTGCTCTTCTCTGACAGAGCCATAAATATCCAAAACAATAACCTCATCAGCAACAATAAAACTTTTAGCAAAATCGTCAAGTAAAATTCTGGTACGGGTAAAAGTATGAGGATGAAAAATTACAATCATTTTTTTATTACCATATTTTTGACGCAAAGCATTTAAACTAGCTTTAATTTCTGTTGGATGATGAGCGTAGTCATCAATAATTATTGCTCCATTAAATTTACCGAGAATTTGCAAGCGACGAGCTGTACCTTGAAATTCACCTAAAAATTTTTTAATTTGACCAAGTTCAATGCCCAATTCCATGCCAGCAACAATAACAGCCAAAGCATTAGAAATATTATGTTGCCCAAATAGTTTAATAAAAAAGAGTTGCTCTCCTTTAATAAAATGTGTCGGAAGGATTGTATTTTTTTTCATTAATAAAGAATCTTGCAAAAATCGTACTTTAAAATACTGCATACCATTTTTAACTTTCATATCATAAGCAACATAATCAGCTGTCTCATTTATCCCATAAGTTATAATTTTGCCATGATAATTTTTAAATACAATTTTTCTAATAATTGGATCATCAAAATTTGCAATTAAAAATCCTTTTGAAGGTATTTTTTTTATAAATTCTGCAAAAACATTTTCATAATCTTCTTTTGTTGAAAAAAAATCAGGATGATCATAATCAATATTATTTAATATTACTACTTTTGGTTGAAAATACTTTAATTTATTTTGATATTCATCAGCTTCAATAATTAAATAATCAGATTTACCAACTAAAGTCGCACCTGCAAATTGTGGCACATTAGCGCCAACCATAACATTAGGATTTAATCCAGCTTTCCAAACAACATAGCCAAGCCATGCTGTTACTGTAGTTTTACCATGTGATCCAATTACAGCAATACCATATTTTTGATTAAAAATTTCAGCCAAAGCCTGAGCGTAAGTTAATGTTTTAATTTTTCCGACTAAAGCACTGGCCACTTCTTCGTTACGTTCAGCGTTATAAGCTGTAGAATAAATAATTAAATCAGTATCACGAGGAATATTATCTTTACTAAATTTTTCAAAAACCTTGATATTTAATTTTACTAATATCTCATCTGTCATAAACTTTTCGCTAATATCTGAACCATTTACAATAAAACCCTTAGTACTAAAATACTGTGCCAGCATAGTCATGCCGACCCCTTTAATACCAATCATATAAAATTTTTTTATCTTACTAAAATCCATAAGTTTTAATTTTTCCTTCCTTTGAAAAGAAGGATTACTCAAAGAGAACTGCTCAAGAGACCGCTCAAACCTCACAAAGCAATTTTAACTTACTCAATACCTAAAGTCAAAAAGATAAATAAGAAAAACACCTCGCATTTATTTCTAGGTGTTTTTTCTTATTTATCTTTTTTATCTTATTTGTCTTACTTTGTATCTTTTTTTTATCTTATTTTTTTATTTCTTATTTTTCTTATTTTAATAAAAAACTCAGTATTAAAATTTAATAAGGAAATGGATTCCCCCCGCAAGTTGCGGGGGGAATGACAAAAGAATTGGTGCTACAGGAATGACAAAAAAAATATGATTTATTTTTTAATTTTATTTATTTTTTGCTTTCTTACTTTTCTTATTTTTATATCTTATTTTTCTTATTTCTCTTACTTTTCTTATTTTTATATCTTACTTTTCTTATTTATCTTATTTTTCTTATTTCTCTTACTTTTCTTATTTTTATATCTTATTTTTCTTATTTTTCTTACTTTTTCTGTGCCAAACAAACTCTTACAAATTCCACAAACAAAGGATGAGGATCTAATGGGCGAGAAATATATTCTGGATGAAATTGTGTGCCAATAAAAAAAGGGTGGTCAGTGATTTCTATTGCTTCAACTATTTGATTATCAGGCGAAACACCGCAAATTTTTAATCCAGCTTTTTCAAATTTCTCTAAATAATCATTATTAAACTCATATCTATGACGATGACGTTCAGAAATAATAATATCTTTATTACTGTCTGCTGAAAATTTCTTTTGATAAGCTTTATACAAATGAGTGCCTATTACAGCTCTACATAACCAACCACCTTTTCTAATTGTTCCACCATATTGCTTTTTGAGAAGCAACTCTTTTTGACCAGGCATAATATGAATTACTGGACAAGAAGTTTTAGGATCAATTTCTTCACTACTAGCATCTTTAAATCCTAAAACATTGCGAGCAAATTCTATAACAGCCATTTGCATGCCATAGCACAAACCAAAATAAGGAATTTTATTTTCACGACAATATTTTATAGCTTTAATTTTGCCCTCAGAACCACGAACTCCCCAGCCTTGCGGAACAATTATTCCATCATATTGTTTTAAACTTTCAACACCATTTTTTTCTATATCTTCAGCATTAATCCAACTCAAAATTGGCTTGCAACTATTAGCTATTGCTCCATGTTTAATAGCTTCTATTACAGAAATATAAGAATCAGTTAAACAAAAATCACCTGTAGAAAAATACTTACCAACAATACCTATTTTAACAGTTTTTGTGGCTGATTTTATTGACTTAACCATAGCACTCCATTCTTTTAAACTTCCGCCTCTATCTGGCAAATTAAATTTAGCTAAAATTCTTTTACCTAAATTATCTTTTTCAAAATTGATTGGCACTTCATAAATAGAGTCTATGTCAGGCGCGCCAATAACTCCTTCTTCTTGAATATTACAAAAAATAGCAAGTTTCTTTTTACGAGGCGCGTCAATACTTGCTTGAGAACGAGCAACAATAAAATCAGGTTGAATTCCTGCTGAATTTAAATCTCTCACAGCGCGCTGAGTTGGTTTAGTTTTCATTTCACCAATAATTGAAGGCGCTGGCAAATAAGATACCATAATAAATAAAACATTTTCTGGTTCAGCCAAATGCATCATTCTAGCTGCTTCTAAAAATAATAAATTCTGATATTCCCCTACTGTTCCACCAATTTCTACAATCATAATTTCAGCTTCTTCTTTTTTAACAGCTAATTTAATTCTTCTAATAACTTCTTCTGGAATATGAGGTACAACTTCAACACATTTACCACTATATTCTAGGTTTCTTTCCTTATTAATCACTGTCTGATAAACCCGCCCTGTTGTCATGTAGTTTTCTTTGTAAATATTCTTATTCAAAAAACGTTCATAATTTCCTATATCTTGATCAGTTTCATCACCATCTTCAGTAATAAATACTTCACCATGCTCTGTCGGATTCATTGTTCCTGCATCAAGATTAATATAAGGGTCAATCTTAATAGCGCTTACATTATAACCATTTGATGTTAAAATCCTACCAATAGATGCAACTGTAATGCCTTTACCTACGCCAGAGATAACACCTCCTACTACGAATAAATATTTAGTTTTTTGTTTTTTGTTTTTTTTTGTCATAAATATAGGGTCTGTCGCCGAATACCGTATTCGGCGACAGACCCATATAATTAATTTTTAACACAACGAATACTACGACCTTC
>JAHITL010000129.1 GCA_018817545.1 Patescibacteria group bacterium | reverse complement strand
ACTCCAACTCCAACTCCAACTCCAACTCCAACTCCAACTCCAACTCCAACTCTAGTTGATATAAAGGAGCCTAAAGTAGAAGAGAAAAAATTAAAACAATCACCTAAAATTGAAGAATCTAAACAATGGGAAAATTCAGATGTTATAGAGACAAATTTAATTAAAGATGGGGCTATAACTTATTTTGATTGGCATGGTAGGGTTGCTATTTTGATAAATGTTATTATTTTATCTTGTTCTATTGTAAGTCTTGTTTATGGTGGATTATTGTTTTGGCAAAAGCAAGGAGTAGAAGATAAAAGAGATATAATTAAAAGAATTGATGAGTTGAATGTACAAGCTATACGAGCAAAAGAGAATGTAAAAGAAATTGTATCTTTTCAGAAAAAATTAAAAGCAGTAAGTGTTTTATTAAAAAATCATATTTATTGGACTAATTTTTTCAAATTTTTAGAAGATAATACTTTAGCAGATGTTTATTATTCAGGTTTTTCTGGAGATACTAGCGGTAAATATTTGCTTAGCGCGACAACTAAAAATTATGCAGGTATTTCTCGTCAACTTAATGCTATGAAAGCTAATGATAATGTTTTAGAGGTTAAGGCTGAAGGAGGAAGGGGTGCTGGGCAAGGTGCAGCATCTAGTGTTAATTTTTCGTTAGATTTAAAAATAAAACCAATAGTTTTTACTGAATAGTCTTTTTAAGATAGAATTTTTTAATTTTTAATTTTTAAATAATACTCAAAATAATTTTTAATTTTATAATTTTTAATTTTTAAATAATATTCTAATATTTAAATTTTTAATATAAATTTCAAAAAAACAATTAAATTATAAAAATAAATAAATATTTGGATATTATCCTGCAATATGCGGGAAAAAATTAAAAATTATAAAATTAAAAATTATCCATCTTGTTTTTTTGTGATGAAAAGAGTCTGTCGCCAAATACTGTATTCGGCGACAGACCTGAAAAATTGAAAAATTATGCCTATATTTAATATGTTGAAAAATAGTGAGTCGATTGATCAAGATATTCAAGGTGTTTCTGATCAACAAAACCTGAATGTTTTTTTGATAAAATATTACAATCAGTTAGTTTGTTTACTCGCGCTTTTAATTATTACTGCTGGTTATTTTTTATTAATTCAACCAAAATATATAGAAGTTAGCGAAAGTAAAAAAGTAGCTAATCAACAGCAGTTAGAAATTTCTTACTTAGAAAAACAAGACGAATTAGACCAATTTATTAAATTAGAAAAAGCTTATAATAAAATTAATCAGAAAGATAAAGAAAAAATAGAAAAGATTTTACCATCTAAAGTGGGCGTAGAAGAATTAATTGCAGAAATAGAGTCTATTGTTTTAAAAAATGGATTGATTTTAACTTCGTTGTCAATTCAGTCAGAGGGAGGCGCTTCAGCTAGCTTGCCAGAAGGAGTTATGTCAGCTAAAATTTCTTTAACAGTGACTGGGACAGACTATCTTGGTTTAAAAAGTTTATTAAAGACAATAGAAAATAATGTAAGATTAATGGATATACAAAACGTAGGGTATGGCGGAGGAAAAAGCGGAACTAATTTGAGCTTAATTGTTTATTATTTTAAATAGGGTCTTGTATTCGGCGACAGACTCAAATAATTTTATGACAGAAATAAAAAAAGTATTTGATAAAAAAAATATTATATATTTTATTATTTTTATTATAGTTTTAGGTATAATTTTTTTGTTTTATCAAAAATATAAACCAATGATTGCGTCAAAAACAGGTTCTGTTGCTGAACAAATTACAATACCAAAGCAGACTAAAGAAGAGATCTCAATATTTGATACTACTGTTTTAAAGAGCGCAAAGTATCAAATATTGAGTGATAATTCGGTATTATTGATTAATAAGAAAGAAGATATTGGCAAGAGAGACCCATTTGAGAAATATAAGTAACTCTTTATAGACTTTATGGATTTTTGACTAACTTATATATGATAAACTCTGATAAATTGGCTAGTTTAATAGTTGGAAGTAGTTTGGTGGATCCTAACCAATTAGCTGAATTAAAAAAAATAGCAGATTCTAATCAGCAAGATCTTGGCGATATTTTATTGGCAAAAGGACTTATTAATATTGAAGAATTAATAAAATTAAAAGCTAAAATTTCTGGATTGCAATATCAATTTGTTTTGCATCAAAAAATTGACGAATCAGCTTTAAATGCTATT
>JAHITL010000026.1 GCA_018817545.1 Patescibacteria group bacterium | reverse complement strand
TCTAGTTCAGTGTCATTGTCTAATTGTTCGAGTTTTAAATCAGTCATTATTTGCGATGGATCTCCTCCGTCTTGATGCATTTTAGCTAAAATTGTTTGACCAGCAGAGGAATTAATTTTATCTTGATAAACCAAGCAGACAAATTCAGCAAAATTTTCAGCAGTAATTTTGTTATTGTTAGTATCTAATGTATTATTTTTAAAATGTTTAAATAGTTCATTAATTAGCCAATTAGCTGTAATTTTAGCTAATTTTTTATTTTGCCTATCCCAGCTGTCTCCTGTTGATTCAATCCATGTGCGTAGTTCAGAAATAATATTTTCAACATAGTCTGCTAAATTTTTATCTTGAGTTAAGATTTTTGCTTCATAGTCAGTAAAAAAATATTCCTCTTTAAAACGTTTGATTTTTTCTAGTGGTAATTCAATTAATTTTCTTTTTATAACTTCTTGCCAATCGTCGTCTATTCGTAGTGGAGGGATGTCTGGTTCTGGAAAATAGCGGTAATCAGCAGAAGTTTCTTTAACACGCTGGCTAAATGTTATCCCTTTTTCATTATTCCAGCCACGTGTTTCTTGAATTAATTTTTCCCAATTTTCAATAGCTTTGATTTGGCGATCAATTTCATAATTAATGGCTTTTTCCATGTATCTAAAAGAATTGATATTTTTTAACTCTACTTTTGGATTTAAAACATAATCTCCAATTGGCTTAATTTCTCTGTTATGATATTGCCATTTGCCTTTTTCTTGCACGCTTACATTGGCCTCACAACGCATTTCGCCTTTTTCCATATCAGCGTTTGAAATTTCTAAATAACGTAAGATTTGTTGATAAGCTTGACAAAATTCTTTGGCAGTTTGTCCGTCGTGAATAACAGGATCAGTAACCAGTTCAATCAATGGCGTTCCAGCGCGATTATAATCAACTAAAGAATAATTTTTTTTGTTAGGGTGAATTAATTTTCCAGTGTCTTCTTCTAAATGGATTCTAGTAATTTTAATTTGCTCATTATTTACTTCTAAGTAGCCGTCATAAGCAATTGGCAAATCAAATTGTGAAATTTGATAACCTTTTGGTAAGTCTGGATAAAAATAATTTTTTCTATCAAATTTTGATAATTCATTAATCTTGCAATGCAAAGCCAAGCCAATTAACATTGTCCATTCAATCGCTTGTTTATTCGGCATTGGTAAAGTTCCAGGATGCGCCATGCAAATAGGGCAGACTGTTGAATTTGGTTGTTTGCCTGTTGAATCATTATTGCATTCACAGAACATTTTTGATTTTGTTTTTAATTCAGCATGTATTTCCATGCCGATAATGACATCGTATTTCATAAAATTTTTGAAATAATTTGATCAACTTGTTTATATAAATTTTCTAAATTTCCATTATTATTTATTTTAAAATCAGCCTGATTCATCGTTTCTGGTACTTCAAAATCAGAAACTCCTTTTTGATCTAACATAAATTGCTTAAAAGTTTTTTTGTCATCTCCTTGATTTTCATTTCGTTCAACAACTCTTTCATATCTGATTTTGGGATCACTATAAACGCTAATTAGAATAAAGTTGGATATATTTTTAAAATATTTTAATTCTGGAATACGACGCACGCCATCAAAAACAATTATTTTATTTTTGTCTTTTTTAATATCTTCAGCAAGAGTTTTGGATAAAATATCTTCGCCAAAATTTTTTCTTAAGAAATCAGAAGTCGCTATTATATTATGTCTAGTTTGATCTTGATAAACTCTATCTAAAACATCTCGTAAAATAGTGGAATAACGATAAGAACTTGTGTTATATTTTTTAACTAAATAATTAACAATAGCGCCTTTTCCACAAGCGATTTCACCAGTTAAGCCAATTATAATTTTTTTATTAGACATTTATTTTTCTAATTCTATAAATTTAAACTTTAAACCATTTAATTCACTTTCTTTTCTAATAACAATTTTTTTAAATTCACTATAATCAGGGAAAAAAGTATCAGCCTGTTTTGGTTTGTCATCAACTATTGTTAAATATAATTTATTAACAAACGGTATGGCTTGTTCATATATTTGACTACCGCCGATAAAAAAGATTTCGCCTTTATTTTGTTTTTTGGCTAATTCAATTGATTCTTCAATGGAATTAGCAATTAAACAATTTTGCGCTAAAAATTTTTTATCTCTAGTTATAATTATATTTATGCGATTGGGTAGGGGATTGTCATTTATTGAGTGAAAAGTATTTTTACCCATAATTATAACATGTCCAGTAGTAATCTCCCTAAAGTGTCTCATATCTTCAGGGATATTGTAAAGCAATTTATTTTGAAAACCAATTGCTCGATTTTTAGCAATAATGCAAATAATGGAAACCATAGGAAGTCAGAAGTTAAAAGTTAAAACCCGCCGATATTAGCGATTTCAGCTTTAATAGCAGGATGTGGGTTATAATTTTCTAAAATAAAATCTTCATATTTAAAATCATCAATATTTTTTATTTCTGGATTTAATTTCATTGTTGGAAAAGGTTTTGGTTCGCGACTTAATTGTTCGTTTATTGCATCAAAATGATTTGAATAAATATGTACATCGCCAAAAGTATGAACAAATTCACCAGGTTTTAAACCTGTAATTTGAGCTACCATTAATAAAAGTAAAGAATAACTGGCAATATTAAAAGGAACGCCTAAAAATACATCAGCGCTTCTTTGGTAAAGACCAAGATTAAGCGCGCCATCGCCAGTAACTTGAAATTGAAATGTTGTATGGCAAAATGGCGGAACTTCATTGGCATTACCTGATGAAGCCATTGCATAAATAAAATCAGGGTTCCATGCTGAAACAACATAAGATTTTCTAAAAGGTTTTTCTTTTAACCCTTGAATACACCAACCAAGTTGATCAATCTCGCGACCATCTGAAGCAGGCCATTTACGCCACATACGACCGTAAACACAAATTAAATCACCCCATTTTTTAACAAAATCACTATTAGCTGGTTCATTTTTAATTTTTTCAATAAATTCTTCCTGACTAAGTAATTCCTCTTTGAGTTGGCATCCTTGTAAAAGGGGATTAAGTGGGTTATTTTCCTTTCTATATCTTTTATAAGCCCATTCATCCCAAATATGAACATTATTATCAACTAAATATTTTATATTAGTATCGCCGCGCAAAAACCATAACAATTCAATAATAATTCCCCTGATAAAAACTTTTTTTGTAGTTAAAAGCGGAAATCCTTTTGATAAATTAAAGCGAATTTGTCGACCAAAAACAGACTTAATGTATGGTGGCTTTTCTCCTTTTTTTGCATAATCTTGTAAAACTTCTGGAGTAAAAAATAATTTCTTATCAGATCCATTCTCCTTAATGTCTTTTAATAAATTTAAATATTGATATTCAGGATGATTTTGATTTAGATGGTTTGACATAAATTTGTTAATTATGTAATATGTTTTTATACTTCTTTTAAATTTGTACTTCTTTTCCATCTGTTCCTACACGTCCGCCTTGCCATTGACCTCGATATTCATTACCTTGTCCAAAAACTTCATGAAAAGTTATGTGCGCTATTCTTGCGCCAAAAGATATTTTAATATTACTTTTTCCAAGATTACAAATGCCAAAGGTTAATTCGCCACAGTAGCCTGACTGAACAACGCCGTTAAATAGACCTAAGCCAGAACGGAAAAGTGTAGTGCGAGGAAATATAATGCCAGAAAGATTGTTTGGTAAATTAACTTTTTCAATTGTTTTAATTAAATAATATTTATTAGGTTTAAAAATAAAAAAATTATCTTTTTCATTTTTATTTAAATCAAATTTGTCTAGTAGATTAATCTTTGG
>JAHITL010000128.1 GCA_018817545.1 Patescibacteria group bacterium | reverse complement strand
TTTTGCCACTTTTTTTCTATCTTTTTATGATTATATTTTTCCATAAATTTTATATTATAAATAAAAACCCATTATCAATTGCAACATTAATTGTCAAATGTCTGTATTATTTTTTCTTTTTCTGACATCTCTTTTAACTCACCCCCATATTCTTTAATTTAAAAAAGAATTTTTAATTTAAAATTTAAAATTTTCATTGAATTTTCAATTTTATAATTTTCATTTAATAATATTTTCTATAATTTTAGAAAAATTATAGAAAATATTTTATTGAAAATTATGTCATTTCAAATTGATTGAAAATTGAAAATTATTAATCTTTAAACTTTAATCTTACAACTTACAACTTTAATCTTTAAGTTAGCTTCGCGCTTTAAAGAGTCTGTCGCCGAATACAGTATTCAGCGACAGACTAACTATACTAGATAATTGATTTTAATGATATACTAAAATTATGATAAAGATCTACTACAAAAAAATAAATGACAAAAAACTACAAGAAATAGATAAATTTTTAGTTGGCTCATGGATGTGTGTTAATGATCCTACAGAAGAAGAAATTAATTTTTTAAATAAAAAGTTTTTTTTAGATAAAGACTTAATAGAAGACGCCTTAGATCCATTTGAAGTTCCAAGAGTAGAATTAAGCGATGGCATTATTTACATTTTTACGCGCATACCAGCTCGCGAAGAAAATGGCAAAATTATAACCGTTCCTATTTTAATAGCAGTAGGAAATAATTTTGTGACAACTATAACTTCCCATAAATTAAGTTTATTAAGTTCTTTTTTAAAAAGAGATGATGACTCTAAAAAAGATAATGATTTTTCAACAACTCAAAAAACAAAATTAGTATTACAAATTTTTTTAGCTATTGATCAAGAATATTCTAAATTTTTTGCAGAAATAAATAAGGAAATAAAAAACATAGGTTTAAATTTAGAAAGCATTAAAAATAAAAATGTAATACAATTTGTTTCTTTTGAAGAAATTCTTGGTGATTTCATCAACTCATTAGTGCCAACTAATTCCAGTTTTAAAAATATGCTTTCAGGCAGATTTTTAAATTTATACGAAGAAGATAAAGATCTAATAGAAAATCTTTTATTAGATAATGAGCAACTCATAGCTACTTGCGAAACAAATCTTAAAAATATCATCAATATGCGCAAGGCTTGCTCTACTATCATGACTAATAATTTGAATAAATCAATAGAATTACTAACTTTAGTCGCAGCTCTTATTGCCATTCCAACTTTAATCACTAGCTTTTATGGCATGAATGTTCACCTGCCATTTGCAGAATACAAAGAAACATCACTTTATATTATAGGTGTTTCAATAATTGCTTCTTGCCCTATTCTTTTTTTCTTTTTAAAAAAATAAAATAGGGTCTGTCACCAAATACCGAATTCAGCGACAGACCCTATTTTATTTTATCTTGTTTTTCCGAATTTTTATCATTAATCCAATCAATAAAATTATAACTCCTCCTGCAATAATTAATAAATATTTAAATAATTCTAATTTTTTATCTCTACTCGCTACTTGCCATTCGTTATCAACAGCAACCTCACCTAAAACGTCGCTGTTTTCTGATGTTTGATTTTGAACAACTATATCATTGCTAGAACGTGGCATCAATCTTAATCCTGATTGTGTTTTAACAACTACGCCAGTAATAGCGTAAGTTTTTCCATCAACCAAACTAGAAGGTTTTATACCTGTAGCTCGTTTAATATATACAACTATTTCGTCATTTCCATCGTCCAAATAAACTGTTGAGCTTTTTCTATCAGTTACTTCACCTGTAATAGAAATTAATTGTCCAATATATTCTTCATTAACTTTATCGCAACTTAAAACTTGCGCAACAGGCGCATTTTGATGCTCCAAAATTTTAATATCAGCCAATTCCTTTGTTTTTAAACGTCGCTCTCCATTAATTTCAGAAAGTTCGCCAGCAACTTCAATATAATCACCCATTTTCAAATTAGGAAATTCTTTTTTATAATTATAAATTTGAATACCAGGAGAACCTACAATATAAAAAATCTGCGCTCCTAAAATTCCTGGCTCAACAGCTACTTTTCCTTTAACTTTTATTAAATCCCCTACTTCATATTCTTTTATTTTTTCTAATGTTGTTTCAATAACACCTTCTTTACTAATCTTTATTCCTGCCACTTGATTATTTATTTTATTATAACTTTTAGATATATTTATTATATTTTTTGTTCCAGGAGTTGAAACACTAGTCCAAAACCATTTATCGTTTTCACCTCGACTATAAGCTTCATTTTGAACCGCTTCTGTATATTCAACTTTATTAATTAATTTATCTGTATTATCATATAAACTAATAATATCGGAATTATTTTTAAAAACCAATCCACTTTTTTTGTTAGTCAATAAATAAAAATTTTCCGACTCCAGCCATAAATCATTTTTAAATTTATATTTACCATTATTATTTTCTATTTGCCAATCTAAAAGATTAATTTTATAAGAACTTTGATTTTTTAGCTCCAACCATTCATTATTTTTATCAATCCCAGCTGGATTAGGAAAAATTTCATTAATTACAATATCTCCTTTACCAATTTTTAAAAAAGGAATTAAACTATTTTGTGAATTTAAAAAATATAAATCCAAAACTTTAATATTTTTTTCTTTTTTTACATCACTTTGTCCATCGCTGACAACTAACGAAACTGTGTAATTACCTGGTCGTAAAAAAGTATGTTCTGGCGAAGGAAGCGTTAATTTTGTACCATCACCAAAATTCCAACTAAATTTTAAATTATCGCCATCTTGATCAAAAGTATCAGAACTATCAAAAACAATTTGTTGCCCAGCAACAATTTTATCTTGAACATCAAAAGCAACTTTAGGTTGATGATTAATTATTTTAATAATATTAACAGATCCTCGCGTAATTGTTTCACTCCAATCATACTCCTCTTGTTTATTAATAATTGGCAAAATTAAATTATAACCATTACCTTCTTTAACATTTTTATATTTTACCGTCTGAATTGGTTTATCAGCTAGAGGCTGAAATAATTTTACTTCTCCAGAATCATTATACATAACAATTTTAGTTTGTTGCCTAGAAAACGTTAAATATTCTCCTGCTTTAATTATTGCGCTAGTTGCAATTTTTTCAAAATTATTTTTTTTATTATCTTCATTACTTAGACTCCAGCCAGCCAAATTTACATCACGTTTGCCTGCATTATAAATTTCAATAAATTCTGATTTAGCATCATCTCCTATTGGATTAGGCAATATTTCTGAAATAAAAATATCATCGCTAAAATCAAACTTAGATTTAGTTTCTTGACTTACTTCATCTTCAATATAAATAATATTGCTAACATTTTTAGTTGGCTTTTTTGTAACAGCAAAATCATTCGCATTATTAAAAGTATTATAACCATCAAATTTTCTTGCCACGCTGAAAGGATCGCCAGCAATAGACGCGTTATTGCTTTTATTACCATCATCCCAGTCACCATAAGAAACTTGATCAATTAAATTACCTAAATTATCACGAATAATTATTAAATCCCCTGCGTTATTCAAAATCCCAGCTGGATTAGATATTACTTTAAATCTAGTATTTCCGTCTGCACCTAATAATCCTGACAAATTAGTTTTAATTTTACTGCCATCTTCAATCGTCCAACCACTCAAATCAATTTCTTTATTTGTTGCATTATATATTTCAATCCATTCAACGTCATTATCAGTTGGATCAGCAACAAATTCATTAATTAAAACATTACCTAATTTATAAATAGACTGACTAATAATATTACTAACATTTGTTGTTGAAGAAGTTGTAGTTGATGTAATTATTGGAACAGTTGTTGACGATATTGGCGATGACGAAGCTTCCAACTGTTTTTCCGACAATGGCGCTGAAGGTGATTGCGCGACTACTACGTTATTAGCTGCTCGGGGTGTACCACCAATATTTTGACTAGTTTGCCAACCATTGCTTTCAGTTCTTTCCATTGTCTTTTTACTAATATTGTCTCCTGCTAACCATTTTTTATCAGCTTCAACTAAATCTATTAAATTTTTATCTTTATCTCGTAAACCTAAAACTTCGCCATCATTATCTAATGCTCCACTGTAAATCTTATCTGCTTTAATATTAGGCACACTGGTATCATCAATACGTTCTAATAAAAAATATCCATTAGCTAAAATAGTTCCAGATAAATTAATTAATGGCGTTCCACCCTGCGCAACTAAACTCCAACCATTTAAATCAATGCCATGATTAGTAATATTTTTTAATTCTAACCATTCATCATTAGCGCTAACAGTTGTGCCCATCCAAGCAATTTCATTAACAATAACATCGCCAAATTCAGCAGCATTACAACTTTTCTGATAACAAAAAAATCCTGCGCTAAAAAACATCAGGATTACAAAACTTTTAAAAATTATTTTCAACATTGTTTATAAAAATTACAACTTTTAAAATTGAAGCAAGCTAGACAAACACTTTATTACTTGTCTAGCTTGCCTAGTATTATTTTTATTTTAAAATTTAATCCTCTTCTAGAGCTTCTTCTTTCGCGCCTCCTAAAATGCTAACATATACGAAAGATAAACGCTGCATCTCTAGTTGTGCAAATGCTTCATTATAGGTAAGATTAAAAAGCTTCATCACGCTTACAATTTCTGCTGTAGTCCAACTCATTTATCATCACCCCCACTTTTTTTTACCTTAACGTTTTCGTTTGTTTCCTTTGACAATTTTTGTATTGCCAAAGTCAATTTTTTATTCTTTCCTTTTTCTTCTTCTGTTAACTTTTTTTGTTCTTGTTTGGGACATATCCCAAATAGAACAAAAACAATTCTATCAAATCTTTGCCGTTGTTCTTCTTTTGTCATAACGCCCTCCTTATAACGATTACTTTAGATTATAATAAACAAAATTCTCTAATCCTTCTCTAAAAAATAATAAGATTATTTTGTAATATTATAAACAATTACGAAATAAGTATCGCACAAAAAAATAAAATTAACAAGAATTATAAAAAAATTATAAAATGTTTTTTA
>JAHITL010000127.1 GCA_018817545.1 Patescibacteria group bacterium | reverse complement strand
TTTTAAAAATTATGATTTTAGAAAAATGGCAAGATATTATAGGAAAAATTAAAGATAATTTTCCAGTTGAAGATTCTGGTCAAAGTCATTTAGATGAAGCTGGTGGCATTGATATTGATTATATTGTTTTTCAAGGGCCATTGGGAAAAATAAAACTAGAATATGTTGTTAAACCAGCTATTTTGGATAAAAAAACAATTTATTCTAGTCGTATTGGTTCTGAAACAAAAGTAGAATATATCTATAGCGAAAATGAAAAAAGTTCTAAACTAAATGTTTTTAAGTGGGACAATGTGATTAATGATTGGCAAGAAATTGACGCAAAAAATTATGAATAGAAAAAGAGAACAAATTTTGATTAGCTTAATTATTGTTTTTTTATTAATAATTACTTATTTAATAATTACTTCTAAAACAGTACAAAAAGTTAATCAATCAAATTCGGCAACAAATAATATTACTACTGCGCAAATGGAAGAAAAATACCAAACGCAAGTAAAGAAGATTTCTAATTATTATGAAAAATTAATATCTACTAATGATTATACGATAGATCAGATAACTCAAACAAAAAATAAATTACTTAATTTACAAGTACCAACTAAATTTAAAGATTTACATATTAATTTAGTTTTAGCGTTAACTCGAATGGAAAATTACCTAACTAATAAAGACGAAGCAGAAAAAATAATTGCTCAACAATTAATTAATCAAGTTAAAATAGATTACAGTTGGATAGCTAATTAGTCGGGATTTCTAAGATAAAAATACATGAAATATAATTATTTATTGCCATTATTTACTTCACTAATTGTTTTTATTCTTTTAGAAACATTTTCTAGCTATCCAAAACTAATTTACATAATCTTAATATTAATTAATTCAATTATTTTTTTTACATTATGGCAATTAATTAAAGCTAGTAAAACCGACAAACAATGGTGGAATTTTTTAATTTTGCCAGCTTTAATGTCATCAATGGTTATAGCTTATTCAATATTTTTAGATAATAAAATTTTAATACAATTATTATTTATTGCTAATACAGTATTTTTATATTTTTATTTACGTTGCATTTATCATTATTTGATTCACCCTCAATCTTATAAAACCTTTAGTATTGAAAATATTTCATCTTATGGTAATCTGTTGACTTTTTTTCTTTTGGCTTCCACTATTTATGGCTTGCAATCTTTTCTAAACTTACCGATTTGGATATTAGAAATAGTTATGTTAATAATTATTTTTCTAATTATTTATCAAAGTATTTGGGCTAATAAAATTGATTTTAAAAAAGGTTTGCCTTATATTTTAGTTTGTTGTTTAATTTTATTTGAGCTCTCATGGCCAATCTCTTTTTTGCCTTTTAATTATAATATTGCCGGATTAATTCTAACTATTGATTATTATATTTTAATTAGTCTAACAAAAGAGCATTTACTTAATAAATTAAATAAAAAAACAATAAAAATATATTTAATAGTTGGTTTAATTAGTTTATTCTTAATTTTACTTACAGCGCAATGGATATAAGTTAGTCGAAATTTATTCGGCGACAGACCATAAGAAATAATTTTTAATTTTATAATTTTTAAATAATATCTTAATTTTTCACCGCAAAAGCGGGACAGGTAATTTTTAAACAAAATTTTAAATTAAAAATTAAAACATTAAAAATTATTTATAAAATTAAAAATTTAAAAATTTAAAAATTTAACCTTTAACTTTCAACTTTTAACCTTTAACGGTTAATATTTAAAAATTAAAATTATTATTTTAATTAATTCATATGAAAAAAAATAATTTTTTATTAACAATTATCCTAATAGTAATTTTTGGATTAGCTGCTGGCATAGTTGGTGAAATAGTCGCAAGAGGATATTTATTTAACAACGACGCTCTTTTAAAAGAGGTAAATTTTTCTCATGATTACAATAATCAAGGCGTAGTTATTAAAGATGCGAAAAATATTGTTATTGAGCAAAATGTAAAAGTAAATGAAACAATTAATTCAGTAAGCACAAGTATAGTTGGCATTTTTAAAAAACAAGCAACAGTAAAAAGAAGTTCTAGTATTAATTTTAATTTAAATAATTATTATCAATTAGACCAAAGTATTGGGCAAGGACTAATTATAACAAGCGATGGTTGGATAATTAGTGATTTACCAAAAGAGGTGGTAAGCAGTCCAATTGATTATGTTATTATTACTAAAGACAAAAATATTTATTCTATTGATAAAATTATTAAAGACGATTTAACTAGTTTTAGCTTTATTCATATATTGGCAAAAGATTTGCCTGTTAGAAAATTTGCTAATAGTGATGAAATAAAAAATGGTAATTTAGTTATTGCAATGGATTTTAGAGGAAATAGTATTTTGACTTCTATAATTAATCAACAAGTTAAAAATTCCGAATTAATTAGTTATAGTGATGGTTTATCTGGAAATATTATTCTTAATGATTTATCGCAACAATCTTTTAATGGCACATTTTTCTTTAATTTATCGGGAGATATAATAGCTTTTGCTGATCGTCTCGAACCTGATAGAGGTGGAACTATTAAACCAATTAGTTATTTTACAGGAGCGATTAAGAGTCTTTTAAAATATAAAGAAATTCGACGCGCTAGTCTTGGCGTGAATTATATAGATTTAACAAAATTAGCTTTGATTGATGGCGATAGCAACAATTATCTTAAAAATGGCGCAGTTATTAGTAAAGATTCTAAAGGAGTCTCAATTGAAAAAGATAGTCAAGCTTTTTTAGCTGGCTTAAAAGCAGGCGACGTTATTACTTCTATTGATAATGTAGAATTAGATGAAAATAACAATCTAACAAAAATTATTCAGCAACATATTGCTGGTGATAAAATAAATATTGAATATTGGAGACAAGGAGAGAAAAAACAAACAGAAATAGTTTTAAAACCATTGAAGTTATAAAGTTATACGTTAAAATAAATTTTAAATTTTAAATTTTTAAATTTTTTAAATAATTTCTAATTTCTAATTTTTAAACAAACTCATAAATTAATAAATTAAGTTAACATTTTAATTTTTTAAAAATTAAAAATTTGGATTTATTTATTTAAAAATTATAAAATTAAAAATTATAAAATTTTTAAGAGTATATTATGAAGTCTATTAGACAAATAAAAAAATTAAAAAATAAAATAGTCTTTTTGAGAGTAGACTTCAATGTTCCTATAGAAAAAGGATCGATAAAAGAAGATTATAAAATTATTCAGGCTTTACCAACAATTAGATTTCTTTTACGATATGGTTGTCGTTTAATTATAGCTACTCATTTAGCAGAAGCATCAACTAGCAAAATTAAAATTTCTACAAAACCGATCGCTCAACGACTTAGTCAATTATTAGATAAAAAAGTTAATTTCATTAATAATTGCTGTGGAGAATTAGTTATTAAAGCAGTTGATAAATTAAAAACAGGCGAGATTTTATTTTTAGAAAATCTACGTTCTAATAAAGGGGAGAAAGAAAATGAAAAAAAGCTTGCTAAACAATTAGCTAACTTAGCTAATTTATATGTTAACGATGCTTTTGCTGTTTGTCATCGTAATCATGCCTCAGTAAGCGCTATAAAAAAATATTTACCAGCTTATGTCGGATTACTTTTGGAAAAAGAAATTATAAATTTAAATAAAATAAATAAACCAAAAAAACCATTAATATCAATTATCGGCGGTGTAAAAATGAAGACTAAAACCATTTTAATAAAGAAATTACTAAAAAAATCCCATCGAATGTTAATTGGTGGAGCGCTAGCTAATAATTTTATTGCTAGTCACGGTTTTGAAGTAGGCCACTCAATTATTGATCAAGATAGCATCAAAATAGTTACTAAATTAAAAAATAATGCTAAAATAATTTTACCGATAGATGCAATTGTTAGTAATAGAAAAGATAAAAGTAATGCTGTTGCTAAAAGCATTAATAAAATTGAAAAAAATGATATGATTTTAGATATTGGACCAAAAACTATCAAACTTTATGCTAGTTTTATTAAGCAGGCTAATACAATTATTTGGAATGGCCCAATGGGTTATTTTGAAAATGAACATTTTAAACATGGCACGTTGGCAGTCGCAAGATTAATAGCTAGTCGTTCTACTGGCAAAGCCTTTGGCGTAGTTGGCGGAGGAGAAACTGTTGAAGCATTAAAAATAACAAAAATGTCTGAACACATTGATTGGGTGTCAACAGGCGGGGGAGCAATGTTAGCTTATCTTAGTGGAGAAAAAATGCCAGGACTTAAAGGGGTCTGTCGTCGAATACCCCGCATTTGCGGGGTATAAAATTCCAAATTTTTGTAAATTTTGTCAATCCCGCTTTTCTTAAAAGAATAAACGAATTGCGGGACGCTAATATAACCATATTCCACAATCCCGCTTTTCTTTATTTTTTTACTTAAGTATAGCGGGATAAAAAAATTTCCTAAAAATTTGATCCCGCAATTCATTAATAAAATATTTTTTGAAAGCGGGACTACCCCGCAAATGCGGGGTATTCGGCGACAGACCCTAAAGGAATCATAAAGTAATGACAAATGACAAATTTCCAATGACAAATTAATGTTAAGAATAAATACGAGCAATATATATATAAATTAATTAATTAATTAATTAAATAAATATAAATCTATGATTCCAAACAAATTTGTGACAATTTTTCTCGGTGTTTTTTTAACGTTAGGAACAATTTATTTAGGAATTTTAAGTTGGAATGCTGTTAAAATTCATGATTATATTGGCATTAGTCCTAAACAAAACTATTCTATTAATATTATTGGTGAAGGAAAAGTTGCTGGGATACCAGATGTTGCTAAAATTCAATTAGGTTATACTGTTGAGAAAAAAAAAGTAGCTGAAGCGCAAAAAGAAAATACAACTAAAATGAATGCTGTTATTGATAAATTAAAAAAAGAATTTAAAATTGATGCTAAAGATATAAAAACAATTGATTATTCAATTTCACCACAGTATGATTGGTCTGATGATAGTAAACAGACTTTGCGAGGTTATTCAGTTAGTCAGGATTTAATTATTAAAGTTAGAAAAATGGATCAAATTAGTCAAATTTTAGATATGGCTGGTACGATTGGTATAAATCAAATAGGAAACTTATCTTTTGAAAT
>JAHITL010000025.1 GCA_018817545.1 Patescibacteria group bacterium | reverse complement strand
ATTTTTTTTAGTGCCCTTCAATTAATCCTTTTCAAGACTAAATTCTATTAATTGTTTTTTTACAATCTTATCATTAATTTTAAAATCTTTTAAATACTCAATTTCTTCCTGATAATCAATATCATTAAAATAAGATAATTGCTCACGAAAAATCCTTTCATTAAACTCATTTTTAAAAATATCCTTACTTCTTTTTACTATTTTCTCTATAGAATGGAATTTATTAATTATAAAATATAGATCAACATAATCTTTCCATTTTGCTCTTCTACCTAAAGCATATGCTTTCATTGCTCCTAATGTTAGTAAATCCGAAATTCTTAATACTTTTTCAAAATACTCTGAAAATTCAATTTTAAATGGATAATGAAAAAAAGTAAATTGCACATTATCCACAAAAAAAGTAAATTGCCCTATCTCATCTTTATATACTTTATTAATTTTATATCCATTTTTTATTATTATCTTTCTAACCTCAGCATTATCAAATTCTTTATTAGAAAATAAATCAAAATCAATTGACTGTCTATGACCAATCTGCAAAGCAATCGCAGTCTCGCCGACTAAACCAAAATCTTTCATAAATTTCTTTACTAATGGCAATAATTTAACTTGTTCTTCAGTTAATATTTCTTTATACATATTTATTAAAATAAAGAGTAAAAAAATGTTTTGTTATATCAGCATAATTTTGCCTATGCATTTTAGATGGCTTTGCTTTGGTGCGAAAAATTTTAGCAGTCTTTTTTATACCTAAAATTTTTATCATCTTTTGCACATCATCCCAATCACCATAATTTAAAACATGTTCAACGATTGATTCTTCAGAAAGTTTATTCAAATCTTTTACATACCACACTAAATACGGCCTTTTTTTTATAAATTGATGGATAGTCATATAAAATAACAATAAAAACAACAAATTTAACCACGTTTAAATTCCAATAATTAAATTAAACAATAAATTAATTATCGGCACGATTAAAGGAAAACCGAATAAAACAAATATCAAAACTATATACATCCCATACTGCTCCATATTGAGTAATTTTTCTTGCCAAACATAAGGAAGAAAAGGCATAATCACTTTTGATCCATCTAATGGAGGTATTGGCAATAAATTAAAAACAAATAAAACCAAATTTATTTGAATAATAGTAGCAATAAACATAACTAAATTTGAATCAAGCCCTGGCAAAAAACGAAGCAACAAGCCTAAAAATAAAGCTACAAAAAAATTAGCCAATGGGCCAGCAATTGCTACTTTAGCTACTCCATATTTTTGATCCTTTAAATTATATGGATTAAATGGCACTGGCTTTGCATAACCAAAAACCAAACCACCCTGTGTGCTTATAAAAATCAAAGCTGGCATTAAAATAGATCCCCATAAATCTATATGATTAATAGGATTTAAAGTTAATCTACCTGCATCTCGCGCTGTTGAATCACCTAAACGATCAGCCATCCAACCATGCATATATTCATGCATAACAGCAGAAAATAAAATAATAATTAAAGAAAAAATAATAGACATATTAAAAAATTTTTAATTTTCTCCCGCATATTGCGGGATCAATTTTCAAACAATTTTCAATGTTTCAATTTTTAAACATTCTATGGGTATTCTGTATTATAACTTTTAACTTTTGTGTTTTGACTTTATAAACTTTATAAACTTTATAGACTTTTAACTAACTCTACCACATCTTGCTTTTAAAATCAAAACCTGATAATATCAAAATATAAAAAAATAACTAACTTTATATGGCAAAAAAATGCGAAGTTTGTGGTCGTGGTTCTATTAAAGGCGCTTCTCGTTCCCATTCTAATATTAAAACAATTAGAAGATTAAATATTAATCTACAAACCAAAACAATTAATGGCAAAAAAGAAAAAGTTTGTACCAAGTGCATTAAAACTATAAAAAAAACAAAATAAAAAATATAATAAAAAAGGACAACATTGTGTGTCCTTTTTTATATTAACTAAAAATTACTATTCTGATGGCACTGATTCAACTGGTACTACTGGTTCTACTTGAGTAATTTCTTTTTCTTCTTCAATGCTTGGCTGATTAT
>JAHITL010000126.1 GCA_018817545.1 Patescibacteria group bacterium | reverse complement strand
GCTCTTAATCAAATAGCTTTTGATTTGGCGACATATCTTGGATCTGGCAGAGAAGGTCAAAAACCATTATTTATAACGGAAAATTGGGAGGAGTATTATTTGAATATTGCTGATGAAGCTGCTGGAAATTTTGTTGAGAGTCTTGGCAAAGAAGGAATTTTTGGAAAGAAATTTAATTTATGTGAGCCAGATTTTAATGTTAAATTAAGGATTGGTTTAGGTTTAAGAAATCAAGCAAGGCCAGAAATGAATAAACCTGCTTGTACTTTTATGAAAATGACGGAAAACTGGGAAAAAGCTATAACTGGGAATGATTTTTTAACCAAATTTCAGGATATGTTTAATCCTCAGTCTAATGATTTAGGAATTGCTCTTTCTTTGCAAACTAAAATTGTTGACGATATAGCCATGGTAAAAGATACAAAGGCAAAAGAAAGAGTAGAAGGTAACGGTTGGTTAGACCCTAGAAATATCGCAGGTAGATTAGAGGGTACGCCAGGGCAGGCTTTAGCAGAAAAGAAACAACTTGAGGCAATACAAGCAGGGAAGTTTGGGCAGTTTACAGGAGATGCTTTAGCAGATGCTTCAAGTGTATTTTTAAATCAATTAGCTATTTCAGCATATAATAAATGGATGAGAGGGTTTACTAAAGACAAAGATACAACAACTCATCCTTATTCAGGTGATTATGGTGGACTTGATAACTACGCAGGACAACCATATAACGAAGGTGTTTCAGGTGCTAAAGATCGTTTAGCAGGTTTAATTGAGCCGAATTTTACTGTAAGAGGTGATTATAATATTTTAACTGAGTTAACTATGTGTCCTAATCCTACAAAAGCAGGACCAACTAATTGTGTCATTGATGATAAATTTAGTCAGGCAATTACTGAAAGAAAAACAGTTGGAGAAGCACTGGGCGCTTATTTGAAAAAAGATGGTGTTTTTGGATTTTCTGATAAGGGAGTTGAACCAAATTATCTTGAAGGTTTTCCTTATCGTTCAATGATAATTCTTCGTAAGTTTAGGATTTTGCCTGTTGGTTGGGAAGTTGCCGCACAGTATATTAAAGATAATCCTGTTGCAGTTGGCAATAATAATACTTTAGAAAAAATAGTTGGTTGTTTTGCTTCAGACGATGCTTATACTGGATATACTGCTTCTTGGTGTGAGGGTTTAGTTGATCCAAATTGGGTACTTAAAGCTCCTCTTAATTATTGCAGGAGAGAAGGATCTGGCGCTGAAATACTTTCTGCAGAAGCTTCTGGAGAAGGCAAGAGCTCTCAATTAACAATTTCACGTAATGATAAATATTGCGCTGATGAGCAGTCTTGTATTAAGGAAAAAAATAATGGACAGTGTGATATGTATGGCTATTGCACAGAAGAAAGAAGAGAGTGGAGATTTGGGGCTAGCGCAAAAACATGCGATTCAAAATATAATACTTGCCAAATTTTTAGAGGAACAACTGGCGAGACAGTATCTTATTTAGAAAATACTTTAAATTATGGACAATGTAATGTTGATAATGTTGGTTGTCTTGCTTATTGTGATAATTATTCTTTTTCTACTAGCACTCCAAGTAAATTTACTTGTACTGATACACCTGGAAATAAAATTCATTTAGATAAAGATGTTCAAACTTGCGAGCAAGCTAACGAGGGTTGTCACGAATTTATTAGAAGTAAAACTGGTTTAGGTGTTAATTTATTAACTGATTCTAGTTTTGAAGAAGATTTAGCAAGTTCTACTTGGATTGACGCAGGTACTCAAGTTGATGATGGTTATGATGGTCCTAAAGCTTTAAAAATAAATAATTTGAATAAAGATATTATTGTTAATCCATTAGCTGGTGAATCTTTTTCTTTGTCTTTTTCAGCCAAGAATTGTGTTGAAGGCGATAGTTTTCAGTTAGCTGACCAACCGTCTGTGTTATTAAAAGCAGAATCCGATTGGCAAACATATCAAACTTCATATATTTTACCTGCTAGTACTGCTGGTAATAGTATAAAGATTAAAATTAATTCAACTTCTTGTGTCATTGATGCTATTAAATTAGAACGCGGTGATTCTACAGATTATAGTCCTTATGGTCAAAATGGATTGGTCTATCAAAAATATGCGCCTTCTTATTTAAATTGTGGTGGGATTAATGATCCAGATGAATGTGGTAAGTATGTTACAAATTGCAACGCTAAAGATGTTGGTTGTGAATTATATACTTCAATTAAAGATAATGTAAGTATTCCTGCGCAAGTAAAATCTAAAGATTATTGTCCTGATGTTTGTGTTGGCTATAATATGTTTTTTCAAAAGAAAACTCCTTTTGATTCAGCTACTTCTACTTATTTTATACCTAAAACAGCGAAAACTTGTTCAGCTGAAGCTGTTGGTTGTGATGAATTTACTAATTTAGATGAGTTAAAAAAAGGAGGTGAGACTAAAGAATATTATTCTGCTTTAAGAAAATGCATTAAGCCTGACGCAGGCCAATGTGCTGAATTTTATAGTTGGGAAGGATCTGATAAATCAGGTTTTCAATTAAGAGTAGTAAAATTAAAAAAAACAGGGGAAAATCCAGCAGTAACTGAAGATGATAGAGCTGTTTGTAATGAAAAAATTTATAAATTATTGCCTAATAATCCAAGTTATCAACCAGATTGCAGACAATTTTATAATCGCGCAGGACAAATTTCTTATCATTTAGTTAATAATACAATCAGTTGTTCAGATGACTGTCATCCTTATCGCAAGACTGTTTCAAGCGATGATTCTGCTTCTACTTGCGTGGGAAGAGGAGGATCTTGGGATGTAGGGCAGTCAGCTTGTATTTATATGGCAATTCCTGGGCAAGGATCTGTTTGCGCAGCCTCGCAAAATGGTTGTCGTGAATATGTTGGTAAGACTGGAAGTAATTTGCGTTTTATTTTAAATAATGATTTTGAAAGTTTAGTACAAAGTTGGACAGGTGTTGGAGTAACATTTGTTGCTCGATCTG
>JAHITL010000024.1 GCA_018817545.1 Patescibacteria group bacterium | reverse complement strand
ATTCCAATTGTTGAAAAATGATTTTTCCAATATTTTCCAAAATGATCTTTTATTCCTGTTAGATAATATTTAGCATATGGATAAAGTCCTTTTTCAGTTAAATCTTCTAAAACTTCTCGTTTAATTTCTAAACTTTCAAAAGCAATTTGCATTAAATTATTTAAATGTTCAAAAAATTCCTCTTTAGTTTTAGATAAATAACCAATTCTTACTAAATTTATAGTTACAACACCGACTGAACCTGTTAAAGGATTTGCCGCGAATAATCCTCCACCTCTTTTTTTCAATTCACGATTATCTAAACGTAAACGACAACACATACTGCGAGCATCATCAGGACTCATGTCGCTATTAACAAAATTAGAAAAATAAGGAATACCGTATTTAGCAGTCATCTCAAAAATTTTAGTAGCAACTAACGAATCCCAGTCAAACTCTTTTGTAATATTATAAGTTGGAATAGGAAAAGTAAAAACACGCCCTTTAGCATCACCATTCATCATTAACTCAGCAAAAGCCAAATTAATCAAATCCATTTCCGGCTGAAAATCTTTATACTTTTCATTCTTAATTTCTCCACCAATAATAACATTTTCTGCTCCAATGATAATGCTTGGCACAATATCCATTGTGATATTAGTAAATGGACATTGAAATCCTACTCGTGTTGGCACATTAATATTAAATAAAAATTCCTGTAAAGCTTGCTTAACTTCTTTATAATTTAAATTATCATATCTGATAAAAGGGGCTAATAAAGTATCAAAATTTGCAAAAGCTTCGGCTCCAGCAACCTCTCCTTGCAAAGTATAGAAAAAATTAATAATTTGACCTAATGCTGTACGAAAATGTTTAGCAGGCTTAGACTCAATTTTTCCAGCAACTCCACCAAAACCTTTAATTAATAAATCTTTTAAGTCCCAGCCAGCGCAATATGGAGCTAATAATTGTAAATCATGAAGATGTAAATCGCCATTTTTATGAGCATCACGAATATTCGCTGTATAAACTTTATTTAACCAATAATTAGAAGAAATTGCTGAAGAAATATGGTTATTTAATCCTTGCAAGCTATAACTCATATTAGAATTTTCTTTAACGCGCCAATCAGTTTGTTTTAAATAACCGTCCATTAATTCATCTGAATTAATCATTGACTCCATCTCACGCAACCTAGCTCTTTGATCACGATATAGAATATAAGATTTTGCAGCTTTAATTTGCCTATTTTGAATTAACATTTCTTCAACAATATCTTGAATCTCCTCAACAGCTGGGATACTTCTTGCATGAAATTTTTCACTTAAAATAACAATAACTTGATTGCTTAAATTTTGAGCCAAAGCTTGATTTGATTTACCAACAGCCTCTATCGCTTTAGAAATAGCGCTAACAATTTTCTCTTTATTAAAATCAACTATTTCACCAGATCTTTTTCTAATTTGCGTTATAATATTTTCAATCATAATATTAATAATTCGTAATATATAATTTTTAATTTCTAATTAACAATTTATTTAGTTCGCGTTGAAAAGTTTGAGCATCTTCAAATGATTGATAAACACTGGCAAATCTGATATAAGCAACTTGATCTAATTGCTTTAAATGATTCATAACAATCTGACCAATCTGTTCAGTAGATACTTCATTCTTTCTAATAATCTGCAAATCTCTCTCTATTAAATTAATCAATTTTTTAAAATCATCTTCTATAATTGGCCTCTTCTCCAAAGAACGTCTTAGCCCTTTAATAATTTTATCGCGATTATAAGACTCCTTGCGGCCATCCCGTTTAATTACTGACAAATCCAAAATCTCCACTTCTTCATATGTAGAAAAGCGAAAGCAACATTTTAAACATTCTCGTCGTCTTCTGATAGACATTCCATCAGAAGCAACTCGAGAATCTATTACTTTTGAATCAAAATAATTGCAAACTGGACATTTCATAATAGTAATTCCATATTTAGTAGTCCTTGAATATATTATACTACTAGATATAGTATGATTCAAGGATAATTTAGTTTGGCTAATTTTAGATTATTTTTAACTAAAAATAATATTTTTTTTTATTTTATAGTCTTTAATATTTTACCCCTGTGGATAATACGGGTGTGTCGCCAATTAATTCAATCTAACTAACAAAAAAACGACCGCCAGGTCGTGAGTTATGCGCTTTTTTTCTATTGAATAATCACAATGTTTATACTAAAGTTAAAATATAAATAACTAATTATTAAGCATAAATATATTGTAAAAATTGAACCAAAAACAATTAAAATGATTATAAGGGTCTGTCGCCAAATACCGTATTCGGCGACAGACCCTTAATCTTAATCAAGCCGCAAAATTACTCAAATCGGAAAATAAAAAAGAAATGACAACATTTCTTAAAAATATCGGCTCGAACCACATTTTACAAAACCGCCAATTGATTTTTTCGCCCAAAATTTCTTACAATTTAGTCACCGAACGAAGCGAGGCGACACCAAACCGTTTGCAAAATTTTTATTGGTGTACTCGCGAGGAATCGAACCTCGATTATCAGCTCCGCAAGCTAATGTCCTATCCGTTGAACGACGAGTACTCATAAAAAAGTAAGATAAATAAGAAGTAAAAATAAGATAAATAAGAAAAATAAGAAAGATCTCTTACTTTTCTTACTTATCTTACTTATCTTACTTATCTTACTT
>JAHITL010000023.1 GCA_018817545.1 Patescibacteria group bacterium | reverse complement strand
TACCTGTCCCGCTTTTGCGGTGAAAAATTATAAAATTAAAAATTATTTAAAGTATTAATTGAAAATTAAAACATTAAATCATTGTTTGAAAATTAGAAATTGAAAATTGAAAATTAATTCTATGATCTCTATTATTATTCCAGTTTACAATCAAGCAGAGGAAATTAAAAAATGTTTTAATAGTATTTTACAACAGTCTTACAATGATTATGAAATTATTGTTGTTAATGATGGTTCAAGCGATAATATTAATGACGTTATTAAAGACTATCAAAATAAATTTATTAAATTTATTTATATTAGCCAACAAAATCAAGGCGCTTGTATAACTCGTAATCGTGGCTTTGAAGAAGCAAGAGGGGAATATATAATTTTTTGTGATGCTGATGCGATTATGGACCCAACTATGTTAAAAATAATGTTACAAACTTTGGAAAATAATCCACATGCTAGTTTTTGTTATTCTTCGTTTCTTTGGGGCAAAAAATTATTTAAACTTTGGCCATATGATGTTGAAAAATTAAAACAAATGCCTTACATCACAACAACTTCATTAATCAAAAAAGAGCATTTTCCTGGATTTGATAAAGCTTTAAAAAAATTTCAAGATTGGGATCTTTGGTTAACTATGTCAGAACAAGGTCATAGTGGAATTTGGATTGATCAAGTTCTTTTTAAATTTCAACTAAGTGGAACGCAGACTATGAGTAGCTGGTTGCCGTCTTTTGCTTATAAATTTTTGCCATGGTTATCGCAAGTTAAAAAATATAATAAAGCTAAAGAAATTATAAAACAAAAACATAATTTATGAATTAGGGGGTCTGTCGCCAAATACCCCGCATTTGCGGGGTATAAAATTCCAGTCTATGAAAGAATTTTTTAATCGTCAATTTAATTTAATATTTTTATTAATAGTTTTAATAGAGCTTATTTCTTTTGCTGGACATTTTTTTTCATTGGTTAATACAATTGTTTTTTTTGTTTTAGCAATTTTAGTTTTAATAGCATCTTTTTATAAATTAGAATATGGGTTGGCAATATTATTAGCAGAATTATTTATTGGATCAATGGGTTATTTATTTTCCTTTTCTTTCCATGGAATAAATATTTCTTTGCGTATTATTATTTGGTTGATTGTTATGCTAGTTTGGTTTTCTAAAATAACTATCTTTTGGATAAAAAATAAAAAATTATCAATAACTTTTCACAAATCGTCTTTTTTTCCTTATTTTATAATTCTATTT
This sequence comes from Patescibacteria group bacterium, assembly GCA_018817545.1. Classification (GTDB taxonomy): domain Bacteria; phylum Patescibacteriota; class Patescibacteriia; order Patescibacteriales; family GWC2-42-12; genus JAHITL01. Next base: position 1,658 of record JAHITL010000023.1, on the reverse strand, counting down.
GTTTTTATTGTCTTTGGGATAATTAATGGGTTTATTAACCACAATCAATTAAAAAATATATTCTTTGATTTTAATAGCTGGCTTTATTTTCTGCTAATTTTTCCTATTTATGAAGTTCTGCAACAAGAAAAAAATATTAAATTAATTGGTCAAGTTTTTATTGCTTCAAGTATCTGGTTAATATTTGAAACCTTATTTCTTTTTTTCGCTTTTTCTCATAATTTAATTATTGCCCCTTTCGTTTTATACTACTGGATTAGAAATACAAGAATAGGTGAGATTACTATGATCTCTGGTGGTTTTCCGCGTATTTTTTTGCAATCGCAAATTTTTGTACTTGTTTGTTTCTTTTTTGTTTCTACATTATTAGCTAAATTAATAATAAATAAAGAATTACGACAACGTTTAAATTTTTTTATTATTAATTTAGTATTATTGATTTTAAGCCTAGCAACTATTTTAATTAGTTTTTCTCGTAGCTTTTGGTTGGGGTTAATTGGAGGAGTATTAATTTGTTGGATAGTTTGGCTGCTAATTATTAAAATAAAATTTAAACAATTCTTATTAATTAATTGTTGGTGGTTATCGGTAGCTATTTCAAGTATTCTTTTGATTATAATGATAGCTAAATTTCCATATCCTACTTCTACTGGTAATTTTGATGCTGTTAATCTTCTTTCTGATAGAGCAAGTCAACTAGCGGGAGAAGCTGGCGCTTCATCTCGTTGGGCTCTTTTGCCTAAACTATGGACAGCAATAGCCAAATCGCCAATAGTAGGACAAGGTTTTGGCGCAACAGTAACTTATCAAAGTAAAGACCCAAGAGTTCTTGAGATAGATCCATCAGGGAAATATACAACTTATGCTTTTGAGTGGGGTTGGCTGGATGTATGGCTTAAATTAGGAATTTTTGGTTTATTAGCTTATCTAGCAATTATAGTTAAAATATTAATAGTCTCTTATAAGTTAATGTTGCAAAAACAAAATTGGTTAATTTTTAGTTTAGCAATTGGGCTATTAGTTATTGCAACAGTAAATTTATCTAGCCCATATTTTAACCATCCTTTAGGTATAGGTTATTTAATTTTAACAACTGCTCTAGTTGATTATTTTTATCAACAAAAGGCCTGTTATCAAGTGGGTCTGTCGCCGAATACCCCACATTTGCGGGGTAGAAAATTTTAAAAACACAGTGCAATCACTGGCTCCTTGCGTATTTTTTTTAGTTGTTGTATATTGTGAATTATATTATTATTATTTTAAAAAATTATGTCTGATCAAATTATTTCTCAAGAAGGTTATGATAAATTAAAAAAAGAATTAGAAGAATGTACTACCAGTAAACGACAAGAGATAGCTAGAAGAATTGAATCAGCAAAAGAGCTAGGCGATTTAAGTGAAAACGCAGAGTATTCTGACGCCAAAGAAGAACAAGCTTTTAACGAGGGGAGAATAGCTGAATTATCTGCTTTATTAAAAAATTTAACTATTGTTAAACATCATGGAGATAAAAATATAATAAGTTTGGGTTCAAAAATAAAAGTTGTTTCTGACAACAAGGAAAGAAATTTTATTATCGTAAGTTTCAATGAAGCTAATCCTTCTGAAGGAAAAATTTCAAATGAATCTCCTTTAGGCACAGCTTTTTTAGGCAGAAG
>JAHITL010000022.1 GCA_018817545.1 Patescibacteria group bacterium | reverse complement strand
GCCCATTTTTTCAATCTGCTCTTTAACAGTCTTGCTTACCTTAATGCCTTTAAATTTTAAATCTTTCAACTTAAGCTCACCATTAGCCAAAATTTTTATAGGCAACTTTATCTCGTTAATTAAACAACACTTTGATAAACTGGTAGCATTAATTTCTGCTCCATCTTTAAAAAACTTATTAAGATCAGATAAATTTATCACTTGATTTTTTGGCTGAATTGATTTAAAACCTCTATTTTTTGGCAAACTAGCCAATGTGCTTTTAAACCCTAATCTTTTTAGATTATTTTTACCGCCAGTTCGAGATTTCTGACCTTTTTGACCGCGAGCGCTGTAAGTTCCATGACCAGAAGCATTCCCACGACCTACTCGTTTCTTTTTTTTAATCACACCATGCACTGATTTTAATGTATGTAATGATAATTCCATAAATATTGAAATTAATTTATTTTATCTTCAACTAAACTATTTTTTTCTGTTAATTCAGTTCTACTATTAATTTTTTTCTTAATTTCTGGACGTTGTAAATTTTGCAAAGCTAGAATGGTGCATTTCACATTATTCATCTTATTATTAGTTCCTAAAATTTTACTAGTAACATTTTTAATTCCTGTTAATTCTAAAATAATTCTAACTGCGCCACCAGCAATAATACCACGACCCATCTTAGCTGGTCTAAATAAAATTCTAGCTGCTCCATATTTTTGTCTAATTTCATGCGGTATAGTGTCATTAACTATTGGAACATCTACAAAATTTTTCTTAGCTTTATTGACAGCTTTAGTTACAGCAATTGTTACATCAGCTCCTTTTGCTAAACCAATAGCCACTCTACCTTTTTTATTACCAATAGCAATACATGCTCTAAAACGCATTCTTTTTCCACCAGCCATTACTCTAGTTACTCTAGCTAAATCAATAACCTTTTGTTCAAATTCATCCTGCTTTTCTTCTCCTCTGCCTGCTTCACCTCTTCCTCTACCTGCAAAACCTCTGCTATTACCCCCTCTCCCAGCTTGTCGCTGATTATTATTAGTTGCAACTGAATTTGTTTTATTAGAAATTTGATTATTTTGTTTTTTCGCTTCTACCATATACTAAAATTTTTAATTTTTAATTTTGTAATTTTTTCCCGCAATATGCGGGATTAATATCTAAATAATTATTTATTTTTTACAGTATCGCAAAATTTAACTATTTTTTTCTTTTAAAAATTTAAACCGCCTTCTCTGGCGCCATCAGCCAAAGCTTTAATTCGTCCATGATATTTATAACCACCTCTATCAAAAACAACTTTACTAATACTTTTAGTAACAGCTTTAGTCGCCAATAATTTGCCAAGCTCAAAACTTTTTTGTGTTTTTTGTCCAACACTTTTTATTTCTTTAATATCAACACCAGCTAAAGTTTTTCCAACTAAATCATCAATCAACTGTGCCTGCATTCCTTTATTAGACCTAAAGACACTTAATCTTGGTCTTTCTGCAGTTCCAGTTATTTTAATCCGAATTTTATGCTGACGTCTAACTCTTTTTGATTGTTTTTCTTTTTGCTTATTCATAAAATTTATATTTTGTATTTTGTATTTTGTATTTTGACTTTTTTACTTTTAACTTTTAACTTTTAACTTTCTATTTCTTCTCTCCTTTTCCTGCAGTTTTTCCAGCCTTACGTCTAATAACCTCTTCTTTATACTTTATTCCCTTGCCTTTATAAGGCTCTGGCGGTCTTTTTCTTCTGATTTGCGCCGATATTTCACCAACCAAATATTTATTAATACCAGAAATAGTTATAGTATTAGCTTCAACCTTAGCCTCAATACCAACAGGCAATTCATAAATTACAGGATTAGAATAACCAAGATTCAATGTTAATTTATTATCGCTAATCGCTGCTCTATAACCAACTCCATTAATTTCTAATTTTTTCTCATAACCTTCATTAACACCAATAACCATATTTTTTATCAAACTACGGAATAATCCCCACAAAGACATTTGTTGCTTTCCTTCACCAATAGGCGTAACAATTATTTCTTTATCATTAATTACAACATTAATTAAAGGATGTAATTTTTCCTTCAATTCTCCTTTGGGTCCATTGACAATTACAAAGCCCTTCTCAACTTTTACTTGAGTACCTGCTAATATTTCAATTGGTAATTTTCCTATTCTAGACATAAAAAAAATAATAATTAATAAATTTCACAAATAACTTCCCCGCCAACACCTAACTTAAATGCTTCTTTATTAGTCACTAAACCATTAGACGTTGATATTATAGCCATTCCTAAATTATTTAAAACTCTTGGCAACTCTGTTCTATTCGCATAAATTCTCAAACCTGGCTTACTAATTCTTTTTATTGAAGTAATAACAGATTGATCATTCTTTTTATATTTTAAAGCTATTTTTAATTCATCAAAAATAGCTGAATTATTTTTTTTACTTTTTACCTTAATAACTTCGACCGCTCCTACCCAACCTTCGCGTTCAAGAATACGCGCAATGCCATATTTTACTTTGCTCATTGGCAAAACTATTGCTTCTTTTCCTACTGCTGAAGCATTTCTAATTCTTGTTAGCATGTCTGCTATTGGATCTGTCATATATAATTTAGATTTATAATTTAAAATTTAACTTTTAACTTTTTACTTTTTACTTTTTACTTTTAACTCTAGTTCCTTACCAGGACGACTTAGTAATACCTGGAATATCAGTATTATTAGCTAATTCTCTAAAACAAATTCTGCACAAACCAAAATCTCTCATATAACCATGGTTGCGACCACAACGCCAACAACGTCTAATAATTCTTGTAGAATATTTTGGCTTTTTCTTAGCTTTTTCTATTAACGCTTTTCTTGGCATATAAAAAAATATTAATTAATCATTAACAAAAGGAAAACCCAATAATTTAAATAGCACTCTACCTTCTTCATTTGTTTTAGCAGTAGTGCTAAGACAAACTTCTATCCCATACAAATTATCAATTTCATCAACTTTCATTTCAGGAAATGCTAAATTTTCTTTAAATCCTACTGATAAATTTCCTTGCTGATCAATTTGCTTTTGACTAATACCACGAAAATCTCTAATACGTGGAAAAGTAATATTTACTAATTTATCAATAAAATCATACATTCTCTTATTTCTTAAAGTAACCATTACGCCAATAATCATCCCTTCTCTAACTTTAAAAGCTGAAATCGATTTTCTCGCCTTAACTAATACTGGTCTTTGTCCACTAATAGCAGCTAAACCGTTTGCCACCTTATCAACAAAATTTTTATCTTTTGCATTACGACCAACTCCAACGTTAATCACCACCTTAGATAATTTAGGAATTGATAAATTATTTTTATAACCGAATTTTTCTTTCATCTTCGGCGCTATTTCTTTTTTATATAGTTCTTGTAATCTCATATTTCTTATTTATCTTATTTATCTTATTTATTTTAATCTATCGGCTGTTGACATTTTTTACACATTCTAATTTTTTGCATTATCTTCTGTTCATTTTTAGCAACTTCTATATTTTTATGACTAGCTCTGGTAAGTTTATCGCACTTAGGACAAACTAAAATAAGATTGGATAAATTTATTGGAGCAGGAAATTCAATTCTTTGACCTTTTTCTCCCTGCTTGCTTGGTCGCATATGTTTTATCAATAAATTTAAACCTTCAACACTAGCGCGATTTCTCTCAGGAAAAATCTGCAAAACTTTTCCAATTTTTCCCTTATCTTTACCAGCTAATATTTTTACTTTATCACCTTTTTTTATAGTCATATAAAAATTAATAATTTATAATACATCAGGAGCTAATGAAGCAATTTTAGTAAATCCTGCTAATTTAACTTCCCTAGCTATTGGACCAAAAATTCTTGAACCCTTAAATTCTTTTTTTTCTTTATCAATAATAACACAAGCGTTCTCATCAAAGCGCAAACAAACACCATCTGATCGCCTAATCTCTTTTTTAGTTCTAACTATTACTGCTCTAACCACATCACCTTTTTTAATAACAGCTCGTGGCGTTGCCTTTTTAACTGCTGCCGTAATAATTTCACCAACTCTTGCATAGCGTTTTTTATAGCCACCTAAAACCCGAATACACATAACCTTTTTGGCTCCAGTATTATCTGCTACATTTAATATTGTTTGTACTTGTATCATAAATTAATTTAAATATTTTTAAATTTTTTTTATACCCTTTTAACTTTATGAACTTTCAACTTTACAGACTTTATAAACTTTTAACTAACTAAAACTTTCCATTTTTTATCCTTACTTATTGGTCTTGTCTCAACAAAAGATACTTTATCACCTTCTTTGTACTGATTCTTCTCATCGTGAACTTTATATTTTTTACTTACTGTATATCTTTTTTTATATCTAGGGTGAATTTTAACGCGACTAACCAATACAACAATAGTTTTATCCATTTTATCGCTAGCAACTACTCCGTTAAAAACTCTTTTTATAACTTTTTTTTCACTATCCATATTATTAATAAATATTATTTAACAATCTTGTCTTTATTAATTAAAGTAAAAACTTGAGCAATTAATTTTCTAACTTGTCTAATCTCTCTTACATTTTTTAATTGCTTATTGCCATCCTTAAAACGTAAATCTCTCAATTTTTCTCGAGATTCACTTAATAATTTATGCAATTCTTTAGTTGTTTTTGTAATTATTTCTTTAAATTCCATACTTGTATTAATTTGTATTTTAATTATTTTTTCGCATTTTCGTAGCTTCACATTAATTTTCGTCTAGTCTTTTTTAATAAATCTACATTTTACTGGCAACTTATGGGATGCAAAAATCAAAGCTTCTTTAGCTTGCTCTTCGCTAATACCATCCATCTCAAACATTATCATACCTGGTTTAACAATAGCAACATAATGATCAACTGTTCCCTTTCCTTTGCCCATAGGAATTTCACCGCCTTTAACAGTAACTGATTTATCTGGAAAAATTCTAATCCATATTTTACCACCACGCTTTACATATCTAGTAATAACTCGTCTAGCAGCTTCAATTTGTCTGGAATTTATCCAACAAGATTCCAAAGTTTTTAAACCATAACTACCAAAACTCAAGTCAACGCAACGACAAGCTTTACCGCCCCTTCCTAATTTATGCTGTTTTCTATGTTTTGTTTTTTTAGGCATTAACATATGGACTTGAAATTTAAAATTTAAAATTACCTATTTTCTTTTCCTACAATCTCTCCTTTGCCAGTTTCTTCTTTTTTAAAAACATCTCCTTTATATATCCACATTTTTATACCAATCGCTCCATAAGTAGTAGCTGCTGCGACACGGGCATAATCAATATCAGCTCGCAATGTATGTAATGGCACTTTACCAGAAGTCAACATTTCCGTTCTAGCAATTTCCGCGCCATTAAGTCTGCCACCCATCATTACTTTAACACCCAAAGCGCCTGCTCTTTCAACACGATTGATAGCTTGTTTCATTACTCTACGAAAAGGCATTCTTTTTTCTATTTCCATTGCCATTGATTGAACAATAATTTGCGCGCTTAAATTAGGTCTATCAGCTTCAATAATATTCAAATTAATATTAGACAATCTTATTCCGCTAGGTTTTGATAAAAATTTAACATGAATTTTTTTCTTCAAATCTTCAACTCCAGCGCCACCACGACCAATTACCAACCCAGGCTTAGCAGTAAAAACATTAATATTTATTTTTTGGCCACTTCTCTCAATTTCTACTTTATCAATTCCTGCTTCACGCAATTCTTTGATAAAATATTTTCTAATAGCTACATCCTGCTGAAAATTTTTAATAAATTTTGGACCAGAAGCAAACCACTTAGATGGCCAAGTTCTAGTAATGTTTAATCTAATAACTTTTGGATTGATTTTATGTCCCATATTTGTATTATGTATTATGTATTATGTATTTCGCAAATATTTTATAAGTCCATTAATTAGTTTATGGATAACGACTGTTTGTTCAGCCACTTTGTTAAATTTATCAACTGTAAAATATTTAACATCCTTAGCTATTAATAATTGATTTTATTTTAGTATTTTCCATCGCATTATACAAAATACATTATACAAAATACATTCTTTATCCGCTTTTTCTTCTAAACATTTTATTAATAAATCCTTTTGAACTACCTCCTTCAATTTTAGAATGACCAGTTCTGCCTTCTCTTCTTACATCAGAAATAACTTTTCCTTTTTCTTCTGATAAATTTTCATCATCTACTTCTAATTTACCAAAATCTTTTCCTTTTTCTTCTTTTATCTTTACTTTATTATCCTTAACTGGTTGACTTCCTAATTTAACTGGGGCTTCAATTACTTGCTGTTTAGTTTTAATTTTACCGCTAGGCTTAATTTCATCTAAAATTAAATTAATATGACAACTTTTTTTACGAATCGGTGTAGCTCTACCATGCGCTCTTGGTAACCAACGATGCAAAGTCTGTGCTTCATCAACAGTAATAGTCTTTATATATAAATTATCAGAATCTAACTCAAAATTATGTTGAGCATTCGCGACAGCTGACTTTAATAATTTAACTACAGGCTCAACTGCCTTCTTGTTTAAAAATCTTAACACATCTAATGATCGTACGACAGTCAATCCGCGAACAGTATCAACAACTAGACGGACTTTTCTAGGTGACATTCTTATACGTTTTGCTTTTGCAATAATTTCCATATTTAAAATTTATATATTATTTTTTACCTCCAGCTTGATCTTTATTTTGAGTTTTAGCCATCTTGCCGCCATGAACAATAAACTTTCTAGTAAGCGCAAACTCTCCTAATTTATGTCCAACCATATTTTCAACTACAAAAACAGGTGTATGTTGACGGCCATTATGAACTCCGATAGTAAAACCTACCATCTCGGGAGTAATTGTGCAAGACCTATCCCAAACCTTAATGATTGTCTTGTCTCCTGGTTTTAATTTTTTAATTTTTTCCAAAATCCTTAAATTAATATAAGGACCTTTTTTTAAACTTCTTGACATATTTTTTAAAAATTATTTGGAATATTATGGATATTTAGAATCTTAACTATTATTTCTTTCTTCTTTTAATTATTAATTTGCTTGAATATTTTTTCTTCTTTCTCGTCTTAACTCCTAGTGCAAATTTTCCCCAAGGAGTTTTAGGATGCTTTAATCCTATTGGCTGATTTCCTTCGCCACCACCATGCGGGTGATCAACTGGATTCATCGCTGTTCCACGAACAGTCGGTCTAATTCCCATATGTCTTTTACGTCCAGCTTTTCCAATTCTAATATGTCTTTTATCTGGATTACTTACTCTACCAACAGTACAAAGACAATCTTTTTTTACTAATCTTATTTCACCTGATGGTAATTTAATCTGAGCAAAATCGCCGTCTATTCCCATAACATATACTACATTGCCAGCTCCTCTAGCTATTTTAGCCCCTTGACCAGGTTCCATTTCAATATTATGAACTTCAACGCCTGCTGGAATATTTTTTAACATCATTGCATTTCCAACTTTTATTTCTATAACATCTTTTGAACTCATAACAATTGATCCAACAATTAAACCTACTGGAGCAATAATATATTTTTTAGTTCCATCTTGATAACACAACAAAGCAAGTTTAGCTCCACGATTAGGATCATATTCAATAGCAGTCACTTTTGCTGAAATATCAAATTTATTTCTCTTAAAATCAACTAAACGAATATATCTTTTAGCTCCGCCACCTCGATGTCTAATAGTAATTTTTCCTTGATTATTTCTTCCACTATTTTGTTTACGAATAACTATCAAACTCTTTTCAGGTTCTGTTTTAGTAACGTCAGCAAAGTCATCAAAACTAGCTCCGCGTCTTCCTGGTGTTGTTGGTTTTACAAATTTTATTCCCATAGAATTAATCTATAAAGTCGAGAGTCCGTAAAAGTAAATGAATTATATTAATAACTTTTAACTTTCAACTTTAAACTAGCTTACACTCCTTCGTAAATTTTAATCGTTTCACCTTTTGACAAAGTTACTATTGCTTTTTTCCAATCTTTTCTCTTTCCTGATACTTTTCCAGATCTAGTTGCCTTTCCTATCATCTTAATTATATTAACTTTAACAGGCTTTACTCCATAAATTTGATTAATCGCTTTAGCTACTTCTACTTTATTAGTATCATTAGCAACAACAAAAACATATTTATTACAAATTCCCAAGTTTGTAACCTTTTCAGTAACTAAAGGCTTTTGCAATACATTATAAGCCTGCGCATATTTAAAAACTTTCTTTTCTGATATTTTCTTCTGCTTATTATCACCGACATCAGTTAAATCATATAATTCCTTCATACTTTTTTCTTCTTTTACGCCTTTATCCTTTTTAACCTTATCTTTATTTTCTGTAACAACTTTACTTGTTTTTGTAGCAGCTGTGTTTTTTTTATCAAATAAACTCATATATTTAATATTTCTCTACTAATTTTTTAATAGCTTCTTGAGTTGACACTAAATGCTTATATTTTAACAAGTCAACTAAATTAATATTATCTAAATTAATTAATTTTGCTCCAACTAAATTTTTTGCTGAATATTTTAATTTCTCGTCTTTTTCACTAATAATAACCAATATACTTCTTGCAACCTTACTCTTTCTTTTTGCCTTAGTTTTAGGTTTTAATTCACTATTATTTTCAATTAAAGGTTGTTCTATTTCTGGTAAAACTTTTTTCTCTGATACAAAAATCTTTGTTTCTAAATTACTTAATATTTGATTAAAAACTTTAGTTTTATATTCACTTGCTTCTAATTTATCTAAAATAATCAATTTAACATTAGCAACCTTATCGCTCAAAGCCATAAAAATTGCTTTTTGTTTCATTTTTTTATTAATATCCTTTTTAAAATTTCTTTCATTTGTTGGACCAAAAGTAACTCCGCCACCTTTCCATATTGGTGATCTACTTGAACCATGTCTAGCTCTACCAGTGCCTTTCTGTTTCCATGGTTTTTTACCGCCACCGCGAACTTCACCTCTACCTTTAGTATGCGCGATTACCTTTCTAGCATTAGCCATTTGAGCAACAACTGCCTGATGAATTAATGCTTGATTAGTTTTAACATTAAAAATCTTATCAGCTAAATCAACTGCTCCAACTAATTCTGCTTCTTGGTTGTATACTTTATAGTTAATCATAATATAAATTAATTTTCAATTTCTAATTTTCAATTTTTAAACAATTTTCAATAAATTATTACTCTATTTTTCTATTGCTTTTACCTCAGGATCTATTTCTTTTACTTCAATTTCGGGTATTTTTTCAACTTCTGTTGCTTCTACTTCTAAAATTGCTTCTTCTGGTATTACTTCAACTACATCTACTCTTTTTACATCCTCAATTATCTGTGGTTCTGCTATTTTTAATTCACCAGCGCAACTAATCAAAACTAAACCGTTTCTACCACCAGGAATAGCGCCTTTAATTAATAAAATATTATTATCTTTATCAATATCTACAATTTTTAAATTTTGTGTTGTTGTTCTTCCGCCTCCCATTCTACCTGCCATCTTTTTACCCTTAAAAACATGTTGAGGTCCGCCTGCGCCAATAGAGCCAGGCATACGCAATTGATCTTTATTACCATGAGTTGCATCTTGACCAGAAAAACCATGTCGTCTTACCACTCCCTGAAATCCCTTGCCCTTAGAATTTGCTACTACTTTAATTATATCGCCAGCAATAAAAGTACTTACATCAATTTTATCACCAACTTTTAGACCAACTATTTCACTCCTAAACTCTTTCAAATGCCTAGCTTTTACTCCTGCCTTTTTAAGATGCCCTAACTGTGGTTTTTTCATTCTTCTTTCTTTTTGTTCACCATAACTAATCTGAACAGCTTCATAGCCATCATTCTTTTTATCTTTCAACTGAACCACTGTGCATGGACCAGCCTGAATCTTTGTTACAGCAACAACTTGATCATTCTGCCAGATCTGAGTCATTTCAACTTTTTTTCCTATAATAAATTTCATATTACACACTTGTTAAATACACAGATCACAGATATTAGCTTTTGCGAGTTTTAACACCTAATGCATATATCCGTGATCTGTGTATTTGTATTTATTTTAAAAGTGTAAAAAAAACTGGTTATTCAACAAACCAGCCTAAATTATCAATATAACTTAAATAATTTTACTGTTGTTTTATTAAATATTCCCTCTTAAAAATATTAGATCTCATTCAAGCACTTTCCAACTTACTCGGGTTTATCGCCGAATACTCTCAGGAGTTACTTAAATAATCATTAATATTAAAAAAACAAATTAATACAAATTAAAGCGAATTATTATTAAAATTATTTATAAAATTAATATTAATTCGTATTAATTCGCAATAAAATTTACAATTACATTTTAATTTCCACATCTACTCCTGCTGGCAAATTCAAACTAGTTAAAGCTTCAACTGTTTTAGCTGTTGGTTCAATAATATCAAGTAGTCTTTTGTGGGTTCTCATTTCATACTGATCACGCGCATCCTTATGAACAAAAGTTGAACTGTTTACAGTATATTTTTTCTTTTGTGTTGGCAAAGGAATTGGTCCGTAAATTTGAGCCCCACTTCTTATTGCAGCATCAACTATAATCTTAGTAGACTGATCAATAATCTTATGATCAAAAGCTCTAATTTTAATTCTTATCCGTTGTTTTTCTTCACCAGCCTCTTTAGCTTTTACTTCTTGGCTTTCTTTTTTCTCCTTAGTATCAGTCATGTTTCTTTGAATTTAAATTATAGAATGTTATTTAATTTTTATAATACTTTCGTATTTAGATATATTAGCTATGTTTTTATTTTTTGTCAAATATACTTTTTGCTTTCTTTTTATTTATCGTATAATTAGCTGTTTTAAAAGTCTTTTTTAGAATTTT